>CAZDAB010000001.1:0-49850 GCA_964502855.1 uncultured Desulfobacteraceae bacterium
GCGATGAACCCAAAGCAAGTTGCGTCAAAATTGTCGGAACCTTCAACAATTGGAACACATCCGAAGAATCTCTCATGGAACGTAAAAAAGATGGTACATGGTCAAAGAGTATCTATCTTGAACCGGGGACATACCAATACCGGTTTCTTATAGATGATGTATGGGTTGAAGATCAAAACAATTCCAACCAGGTCGATAATTCATTTGGAGGAAAAAACTCCATAATCCGGATTTAAGGGCTCACTCAAAAATAACTTCACATTTTGGATGCCGATGCATCCCGACTGGCTGCGTTACGAAAACTCGAAATATGCTTGATATTCCTTAAGTTTTCGTGCCTTGCCAGCCGGGCGCCTCAACCCCCAAAATTGTAAATTTATTTTTTCGTGAACCCTAAGGGGAAAAATGGAAAAAAAGAGCCTGGGCCGGGGACTGGATGACATTTCGGATATATTTTTATCACCCCGGAAGGATAAAAAGATTCTTCAAGGAAACGCAGACCACGGATTTGTGATGAACAAAACCTCCTCGGACAACATCGAACCCCAGTGTGAAATTGAAGAAAATGTGATTGTCCGGAGAAATATCGCATATCCAAATACGTCAAATTCTCAACAGGATATTTTAAAATCCTTTTCCAAGCATCTTGAAGAAAACTACAGCATAAAGAGCATCGAACTGAGAAAAACGGATCGGATGTCCCGGCCAGGAATGAAAAAATGCATAGAAGAGAAAATAACCATTTTTATTTATGGAGGAGTCAAGCGCCCATGAATTCCGTAAAAGGAATTTTTAAAAACAGAGTTTTTCAACGTTATACCTATGAACCACCCAATATGTATAACAAAAACAATTAAAATGGAGGAGCAGATAATGGGAACCATAATTGAAATTGATAAAGAATACCTTGAGAAAATGCCTCTGGAAAAAAAGACTGAATTCTTATTTGAGTATAAAAGTAAATTATATGACAATACCTTGGATGACAACTACCACACACTAAAACGAAATCTAGGGTTCGCATGGTTTGATAGGATGTTGAGAGATTGTCAGCAAGGAAACTGCCCAAGATATTTTTCTAATGATATTTTTTATGCGTTAACTGATATATCGCTCGAAGGGTACGCTCTGCAAAAGGCGTATCATCTTTTAGGTGCCGAGGTTGGAATTAATGATAAAGAAAGATATTTTAAAGCACTTGGAAAAATTAATAATGTTTTGGACTGCAAAAAGGAAACTAAAATTAACATTAATTTGTTCAACCAAGATTCGAGGCAAGTTTACTATAAGACAGAAAAAAAATCACCATTTTATCAGGCTGCCAGACTTCGAAAAGCCTATTGGAATTTTTTAAAGGAATATCCAAACAATGATGAAATAGAAGACTATTTTTTTACATGTGAATTTATAGACAAGGTCCATCGAATTTATAACAAAAAAAGATGTTCATCAGAAGACTTTGAAAAGTATAAAGAAATATTGTCTGAAAGTCTTCATATTGCAAACCCGTTAGACTTATACCGGCTTTGTATTATTAGAAAAAAGGCACGTATCAATTGATAATCATTGCACTACGGTAGGTTGTTGAAAGCATTTTTAGAAAGGAACGCAAATGGACCACGAATGCGTGCCATGCGCCTTTCATCGAGATGGGTTTCGGCTTCCGGTTCGTATTATGAAATGGATATCTCTTAATTGATTTTCACAGTAAAATTTCTAAATTATATCTACGAATCATAATATATAGCAAAAGTTTATTGCGTTGATTTTTTATTTATTACGCTGATCGATTGCCTCCTTTGATCCAGACCCTCTCACTGGTGTTTGAGATTTCGCACGAAATCCGAAATCGCCAATAACATGCATCTTAACATCACGAAATTATAAGAAACCGACAAACCACCATGAGATCCAAAGGAAACACCAGATAGAGAAACACGGTCTTTAGAAAGCCCATGCCAATTAAACAGCCAAAGGAAAAAGAGGCAGCGTCATTTGATTTTCGCGAAACCTTACAGTTCTATTTAATTGACTGCAAGACGCCATTAGGCAAAATAATTGATGTTTTCATCATTGTCCTGAATCTTGCTATCTGCTCCATTTTCGTGATCGAGACCTATCCCGTGTCTGAAGCTACCAGACGCCTGCTATGGAATACAGAGGTAATAATCGTCCTGTTTTTCATCGTCGAGTATGTTGCACGACTTTACGGTGCAAAAAGCAGACTCAAACAGTTGATTGATCTTTACAGCATCGTTGATTTTATAGCCATTGTGCCGACGCTCTCTCTGCTTGTGCTCCCCGTGTTCGGTTTAACGCCCAACTTCGGATTCATAAAAGTGATCCGGGTGATCCGGGTGTTCAGGATATTCAGGTTCCTGCGATTTACCGCAGACCCTCAATTTTTCTTCGGTAGCATTACCGTCCGGTTATTGAATTTGATTAGACTCTTTTTAACCATACTCATGATTTTTTTCATTTCTTCAGGCCTTTTTTTTTATGTTGAAAGCATATCAAACCCAAGTGTGCGGACTTTCGGGGATGCATTCTATTTCACCGTGGTTACGCTTACAACAGTGGGGTTCGGAGACATTACTCCCCTGTCCGAGGCAGGGAAATGGGTTACCGTGCTTATGATACTTTCAGGTATTATCCTCATACCCTGGCAAGTGAGCCGTATCGCCAAGGAATGGATACACATTGCCACAAAAAAAAAGGTCGTTTGCCCGGGGTGTGGCCTTCGCTACCATGACGAGGATGCCTCACATTGCAAGTCCTGCGGACATATTATTTACCAGGAATATGACGGGGATTAGGACCGGTCCACTAGTAGAAATCCAAACAATAGTGTTCAATCTCCAATTTTTATATATTCAGCATTCAAAAAAACATGGTAGAATGAAAACTTGATTTTTATGATATATTCTTGTATGTTAGTAGGCAATGGTAAATATTAGTAATAATCTCAGGCACATTAATATGGTAGAAGTCGCGGGGTCAAGACCGATCGTGCCTACCGGAGAAGTCAAGGGGTTGCGGTTACCGCCGTGACCTTTATTATTATTTGGGCCGCATTTATTCGCCTTCGCCTGAATACCCTACAGCTTGTTGGTGTGAAACGGAAATCCCGCCCAGAGGGGCTGCAGGGATGAACGGCAAGGTGAACCGCGCTGAAGCTCATCAGAGCGAAGGCGGGCTAAATCCACTATATCATTTCAACGTTGGAATGGCTACGGCGCAATTCCGCTTTGATACCCTGCAGCTTGCTGCGGGGAGCTTCATCTTTCATTGCTAAACATGTTATTTTTTCATCCTGGAAGAATGATTTGTAAACAGATAAAAATTGCGCTGGTATTTCTTGTGACATGCCTGTGGTTTCATTTTCCTGTTTTTGCCGCCGGTCAGGGGGAAAGCAGGCTGTATGACCTGCCGATAATTGAACTTAAAGATGTTGTGGAAGACTGGTTTCGGCAAAGCGGCTTTCAGGTCCGCATAGAGCCGATTGAAAGAGGAGAACTTGAGATATACGCCGAAAAAGAATATGAAGAATGGCGAATCGTCTTATGGCACCACTCTTCACTGGCAACCTGGATAAATGCCGGATGCACCGTCAACGGACAGTCTTACAACGGTCGAGCCGAGCACCTGTGGAAACATATTTCAAGCTACATCAAGGAACCTTCCGGTGATACAAAATTTAAATCTTCCCATCAGACCTTACCGGACGCCGTTTTACAGCAAATTGATACTGTGGTATGTATTTATGCGAATACCGACGGCAGGGATATTCAGTTATCAGGTTTTATTATTGATGACAGCGGCCTGATTATCTGTACCGCCCATGATTTAAAACTGCTCCAGACCACTACCGTTGTTCTGTATGATCGTAAAGAGTTGCCGGGGCGTGTGGTCAAAATTGATCACCATATGGACCTCACCTTAATTGATGTGGGGGTTAAACTGGAAAATGCTGTACCGCTGACAAAAGGTAGAAATATATTGCAAATGGAGGAAAGGCTTTATGCCGCGGTATGCCCCTCGCTCTTGTCAAAAACGTTTTATCCCGGAATTATTAACGGTCCACCCAGACGAGTGGGGGATCAGGTATTGTGGCAGGTAAATATGCCGGTTTATCACGGAAGCAGCGGGAGCCCTGTTTTTGATAACAACGGGCGTCTGGTCGGCATTGTAAAGGGGAAGTATCGCCACACCGAGAACATTGGGTTTGTCATACCTTTTGAAACGTTAATGACATTCATTAAAGATGGACAGCACTGACAATCTGTATTAATTCAGCCCGGTCACCGACTGAATGAATGGCAAAGCTTCAAATCCCAACGACGTTTTTGTTGCCCTTTCCGGGAAAGGTTAGGTGCTGTTTTTTATGGTATTTTCAAGCAATTTTTTTCTTTTCGCTTTTCTTCCTGCGGCAATCATTTGCTATTATGCACAGCGTCTGTTGTTCAACAACAGGCTGCGCAACGCCGTCCTTCTTGTATTCAGCTACCTGTTTTACCTTTATGGTGCGGCCGGTTTTCTCCTGATCCTCGTGCTTTCGACCCTTGCAGACTATTTGTTCGGTCTTCTCATTGACCGCGACCGTTGCCGCAAGCGGTTATGGTTGAGTTTCTCGGTTCTTCTTAACATAGGGCTTTTGGCCTATTTTAAGTACGCAAATTTTTTTATCCTGGAACTGGGCGGAGCGTTACAATACTTGGGGTTTTCTCCGGCAGGATGGGAAAACGTCATCCTTCCCATTGGAATCTCATTTTTTACGTTTCAGAAGCTGAGTTACGTCATTGATGTCTTTCGAGGAAAAAGCCGGGCACTTGTCAATGTCGTCGACTTTGCACTTTACGTGGCAATGTTTTCTCAGTTAATCGCAGGCCCGATCATCCGGTTTAAAGATATCAGAAGTCAGCTCAAAGATCGCAAAGAGTCTTGGGATCTATTCTATATGGGTACGATACGCTTCTGCTGGGGACTGTCAAAGAAAGTGATTATCGCGGATTCCTGCGGCCGGATTGCCGACGTGGTCTTTGGCCTCGGCATGCCGTCACTTGACACAAAGACCGCCTGGCTCGGCTGCTTTGCCTACGGCCTCCAGATTTATGTCGATTTCTCCGCATATTCCGATATGGCTTTGGGACTGGGAATGTTGTTCGGATTTAAATTCCTGGAAAATTTCAACCTCCCCTATTCGGCAATTAGCATCTCGGATTTCTGGCGGCGCTGGCATATATCCTTGAGCCAATGGTTTAAAGACTATCTATATGTCCCCCTGGGAGGCAATCGACAGGGAACTGTTAGAACCTATCTTAACCTGATGGCTGTTTTTATCTTATGCGGGATATGGCATGGTGCGAACTGGACGTTTCTCCTCTGGGGCCTTTACCACGGAGTGTTCTTGATGATCGAACGAGCCACCCGTCTGCGTGACATCTCTCCCCAAAGATATACATTTGTACGAAGAGCCGTCACCCTGTTCATTGTGATGGTGGGGTGGGTGTTGTTTCGTTCGGAGGATATTTTTCAGGCAAAAGATTTCCTGGAAGTGATGTTTACGCCAATCAACCTGCCGCTCTCATATGAACTCAGTCTGGCCTTGAACTATCGAAACGTTATTTTCATGCTGACAGCCGCAATTTCTTTCTTGCTGCCGGTCAGATTTTCAGGAACAGAGTTCTTAATGAGCCACAAGAGACCCATGTGGGTGATTGCGGGTCTAATTGCAATCCTGGTGCTGCTTCCATATAGCGCCGCTCTGATTGCCGGCGGTTCGAACACCCCCTTTATTTACTACCGGTTCTGAGAAAAACATGAGAAAACTGCTTTCATTGATATTTGTCTTTCTTTTGCTTGCTCCGTTCGGGCTGCAGGTAACCGGACTAAATTTTTCCACCCATGTGGATAAGCTGGGGATAAAACCGCCCCGGATTTGCAGGCAGGCTTTTTTAGACAATGACTACTACCGCTCTTTCGACGAGTATTTCAATGACAGCTTCTTACTTCGCGGGCCACTGATCCTTGCAAAAAACTGGCTCGACTACCATTTGTTCAGAACCACAGACTCCCGCGAGGTCCACATAGGAACTGATGGTTGGCTTTACGACGTTAAATCCATAAAAGACTATCGGAAAGAAGCATGCAATACCCAAGCATATGCCAAACAACTTGTCCTGGAGCTTCATGCTCTTGAAAAGATTATCCAAGCTTCGGGTCGCCGGTTCTTCTTCTCCATCGCCCCGAACAAGTCCACTATTTATCCGGAATTTGTGGGTTTTGTGTCCAAGGACAACCCGTGCGACAGCAGCCTGTATGACCTGTTTTTGGAAAACCTCACGTTACACCCGTTGAAAAGTTTTATGAGGCTTGACGCAACCCTAAAGGATGAAAAAAAGAAAGGTGCGCTGCTGTATGACAAGACAAGCACCCGGTGGAACAGCCTGGGCGCGATGGTTGCCGCAAAAATTATCTTCAAGGAAGTTCTTGACGGCCTGGGTGAGGCGCCCGCTATAGATTTCGCCTCCCCCGAACCTCTGGTCTACGGAGACCTGACCGGCAAACTCATGGGGCTTTCGGTTGTTGGTGAGGAGAACCTTATCAGACACTTCAGGAGGTTCGACCGGGCCGGTTTGCCTTCGGCGGTTGTTTATGGTGACTCCTTCATGTCGAATCTAATCCATTGCTTGGCGGATAAATTTCAAAAGCTTGACATGATTTCGACGGACTGCATCCCGTCAAGAAAGCATGGGGAGAATTTGAAGTCGTACGACGTTATTCTGTTTGAGAGAGCCGAATCCGAAATGGAAACCATACAGATTGAAATCGACAGAATTTTCTCCGCACTGGAGACCGAAGTACTATCCTTGGACCGGCGCCGTCTCGATCTTAAGGATGTATTACCGGTTTCTCAAATTTCTCTAAAAGCCCGAGTGGACGGTATGGCAATAAAGTCCGTGGGCACCGATTCCATTTTCAAATTTATCTCCGTTCCCGGTTCGAACCACGAGATCTTCAGAGTGCTAAAGCTCTCCATTGAATCCCCACACCCGGACATCATGACCATCAAGTACATGGCCGATCAGCCCCACGTGACGCAAAAACCTCTCAAAACCGGGGCCACGGAAGTCTATTTACCGCTACCCTTTTGGGACTCTATATGTCTGCGCATCAACCCGGGGAAAAAGGTAGGCTTCTTCATGCTGCGATCGGCAGAAATACTCGAATTTTTAAACACCCCTGATAGGATGTGCCCGGTCGGAGAAACGCCCGTCATGACCCTGGCCGAGCCGGAGGAGGGGGATACCTGCCCGCACAGCGGAGCAAATACGGACCGGGTGATCCCGGACACGGATACCGTCCCGCCGGTTGCTGTAAAAATTAGGCTGCATACAGACGAGACCTCCGGGGAGATAATGCCGCGGGACGTGAAAGAATTTGCCGGAGAAAAATCTTCCATCGCCGTGACCGACTATGAAGACGGACGAATTTTTCAGCGCAACGGTAATAGCGGAGACATCGTTGTCTCGGGCACTTACACCGGCATGCCTGTGGCTGTAGAGGCCCGGGTGGTAAGGTCTGGCACCTCCGAGGAGATCGTACCCTGGTCTGAGGTCGATGCATGCCCGAAAAACGGTATTTTTTTAGGGAAGCTTGCCGGTGTACCCCAGGGCGGTTGGTATAACATACAAGCCCGAAATAGTAAAAACCATGCTATCTCCAGTCGCGGATCGAACAGATGGGCCGTAGGGATACTTGTGGGGTGCATTGGTCAGTCCAACATGAAGGAATGGTTCCATACGGGTACAAACGTCACGTCACATTCGCTAATCCGGAAACATACCGATAAGGGATGGTCCGAGCTGGGTATGAAAGGCAATGCGGCAATTGCTTTTGGAAACAGACTGATAGAGCGACTCAGCATACCTATCGGTCTTCTTGATTATTCCGTAAACGGATCCGGGTTGAGGAAAGAGGCGGACTGGGGCATGGACTACTGGGAAAATACCCGGCCAGGCTCAATTTACAACCGCTTTCTGTCCGGCGTTTCAGCGGTAGGCGGCGACCTGGAGTATGTCATATGGATGCAGGGGGAAGCGGACGCCGCGCGCGGTACGGTCACCGAAGCCGAGTACACAGCTTCCCTCGAAAGTTTTATCACCCACCAGGTAAGGGCTGACATCGGCAACGGTTCAAATCAGGCAAACCTGCCATTCCTCATCGTAATGATGATTAAACGGCCCGGGGGTAAAGACGCGCCGCACCAGGCAATACGCAACGCCCAGAAGCACGTTGCAGAGAATGTGCCCGATTGCTACCCGGCGGCTACGACCTTGGATCTCAAGAACCATGGCAGACAGCACTTGGCCCCGGATGCATATACCACCCTTGGACTCAGGGTCGCCCAAACGGTCTTATACATTTTGGGAAAGGAAAAGTATTACCGGGGTCCGCGGGTGGCTGCCGTAAATTCGGTAGACAGCCGCACTCTGGACGTGACCATACAGCACCGTGGCGGGACTGATTTTACACCGGTCCATGGGATTGCCGGATGGGAAGTCCTGGCAGGCGAAACTCTTTTACCTGTTTCGAAAGTGTACCGGCGTGATGCGGAAACCATCAGAATCATCCTTAAGAACACGGTTGCCCACAACACAAAAATCCGCTACCTGTATGGTGCAATGCCGGATACGAGTCGCCCAGTACTGGACAACTCCAAGATGTTGCTACCCCTGGAAGAATATCATTAGCCTTTGATTACTTCATGCCCTTTTTTATACTTTCCAGTCTTTCCAAAAGCGTTTTGGCCTTTTCGATCTCTTTTTCTACATCTTTGTATTTAGGATCAATTGCACAAACGAGTTCCCATTCCCTGACGGCTTCAGCCAATTGCTGGTTTCCATAGTACGAGAGACCTCTGTTGTAATGGGTTTCCATGTAGATTTCGCCACTTTTCTTGATATAGTCCTGGCACTTCTCACAGTCCTTATTGTAACTCAAAGATGTTTCAAAGTTCTTTTTAGCTGCCAGATAATCTTCCTTTTCAAACAGGGATATCCCATACTGAAAGTGCGTGCTGTAAAGGTATTCACGGGCGGATTCGTCATCAGGATTCGCATTTAATACTTTATTGAATTCGACAATAGCGGACGGGTATTCTTTATTATTAAAGTATTCAATACCCAGAGCTCGATAGTCTGCCGCTTCATCAATGCGCTCTTCCTCTTCCACGCCTTCATCCTTTTTTTCTTCCTCCTCCAAAAGGACGGATTCCGGCGCCTTAACCTCTTCGGTCTTGATCTCATGTTTTGATGCTAAAAATGGCATTCCCTCTATTTCAGGAACTTTTATTTTTTGCCCCACCTCTATCTGGGTTACATCGGACATGTTATTAAATTCAGCTATGATCGGAAACTTTTTATAGTCCCCGTAATATGTCTTAGCTACCATTGAAAGGCTTTCGCCCGGTTTGATTGTGTGAATAATATACTTTTTACCCGTCTCAATTTCCTGTTTTTTCGTTAATAAGGGCATTCCCTCTATTTCAGGAACTTTTATTTTTTGCCCCACCTCTATCCGGGTTGCATCGGACATGTTATTAAATTTAGCTATAATCGGAAACTTTTTATAATCCCCGTAATATATCTTAGCTACCATTGAAAGGCTTTCGCCCGGTTTTATTGTGTGAATAATATATTTCTCTGCGGGGATCTCTGCCCTGGGCTTGATCGCTCTCAAAGCTTCTAAATGATCCGGCTGAAGTTCCAATGTTGTTAAGAACTCTTTACGAGCCAATTGATATTTCCCCTTTTTGCGTAAATTTAACCCTTCCTGATAGTGTTTTTCCGCCAATATTCGCATATTTTTTTCAAGCAGGTCTTTTTTCTCTATCGCCTCCTTGTTCTTGGGGTCAACAGTAAGCGCCAGTTTATACTGCTTCAAGGCGGGCACCAGATCGCCTTTGTTTTCATAATCCTGCCCGGTTCGAATATAAGTCTGAACCAGTTCTTGCTTTTGAGATCCAGTGAGTTTTTCTTTAATCCCGGCACATCCCCCTATCATTACCCCTATCAACACCCCTAAGATAAATATTCTGATTTTTTTCATAATGATCTCACTTTAATGAAATTTTATGGAAACTTTTCAAAACGGAAACAAAAGTCTTCATATCCCTTTTCAATATCTGGGTCCTCCTCAAGGTAAGCGGATCGGCAAAAAATGGGTTGCTCCCCTTTTTTACCGTCACCGCAACCCGATAACCTAAGCGTCTGGTTATTTCTAACACATTTTGATTGTGTCGTCCATAAGGAAAAGCCAGAAAAATGGTATTTTGTTTCAGCTTCTTATCGATGATCTGTTTGGATACACGGAGTTCCTTTTCAATCCTATCCATAAACGCCGAGGTATCTTCGCCTTCCTTCTGCCGGGTGAGGTCGCTGTGAAATACCGTATGTCCACCAATCTCAAAACCGTCTGCTTTCATTATACCGAGTTGCTTCCAGGTCAGGGAGTTTTTGCATGCATTTATGAAGTCGGTATAAATAAACAATGTGGCATGAAAACCATATTTTTTCAGAATAGGGTAACAAACATCATAGACGGATCTATAACCATCATCAATGGATATAATCACCGCCTTTTTGGGAATGGCATGACGATATTCAAGAAAATCAATAAGTTGTCTAAAGCTTATGACTCTGTAGCCATTTTCATAGAGGTATTTCATCTGTTGTTCAAAAATATGGGCAGGCATGCAAAGCGGAGATCTACAATCGTTTGCAAAACGGTGGTAACAAAGAATAGGAACAACCTGAAATCCATTCGCCGTTAGTCCCCCTATATTTGTCTCTTTGAGGGGAATAATAATCATCTTATTTTTTTCAAAAGAAACATCCTCATTGGCGTCCTCTATTACCCAGAATTTTTTTCTATCCCCGAGATATTTTTCAGCCAGTGTTTCCGGCGTTTCTTTATCTTGGAGTTGACAAATAATATAGTCATTAGATTGAAAAATACCGGCAGTTTTAGCAGTTTTAAAAGTGGCACAGGAGATAAAGAAAAACCATCCAACTGTGCATATAAACAAGGTAATTACTGAACGTTTAAGTCTGTTAGCCCTCAAACCTTTCAAAAGATATCCTCCGGTAAAAACATCCGTGTAAATGAATTAAAAAAATAGCAGTCGTTCACGGGGCAATCTACCAAATATGAATTTTATCCCCTATTTTTGATAGGTTGTCAATGTTTTCTCTTAATTTATCGTCCGGCTTTATCGGCCGTCTCTGGTTTTTAATATGTCCGTAACTGAATTCAGGCTCTATCTTTACCACATGAACCTGAGCAATAACCGAGGGATCAGGCTGAAAACTTTTCCCCTTATATACAACCGGAGCACTTTCCTCGATAACATTAAATATCGTACCGGTAACCACCCCTTCACGAGCGCCGAGATTAACAAGAACCTGGTGACCGGAAACCTCGACCACATAAGCCTGCATGGGATAATGCAAAATAATGTTGGTAAGAATCTCACGATTTAGCCAGTGCATATCTTTTTTTACCGTTATCTCGGAAGAAAATTGCCGGGTAATTACGTTGGATTTCTCTGACCTATCCGTATCCATCATGTTTATTTTTAAAAGCGGTCCACCGGGAAGATAATAAACAGACCCTTTGACAAGAAGTGTTGCACCCAGTGCTCTGGCCAGTCTTAACGTGGTTTCTTTGTCCGCCAGATCCTTTTGATCAAGTCCCAGCGCTTTAACTAAGCGCTCAACCAGGATTCTGCCAACGACTTGTACCCTCCCGGATGCCTCAAGCTGACGGGTAAGCTGTGCAGAGATTACCGCAACAAATCCGTCTCTTTCAGCCAAGCCGCCCGTTTCCATAAAATCAAAAAATGACAGTATAACGGCCCGGGATGTCCACGAGTCTTCACCGGAAACATCCTCTTTGATCCCACCGTTATATCTGGCAACCAGTTCTTTGACTTTATCATCCAGCATTCTCTTTTTTTCAAGATCCTTTTCGATAAGAAGTCTTTTCTGGGCATTGTCGGCAAGAACCGTTGCGAAAGGATCATTGGGGTCAACGGCCTGAGCTTTGCGATAGGCTTCAAGTGCCTTTTCCCAATTTCCCTCCCTTTCATAGGTCAATCCCTTGTTTGAGGTGGCCTCAATATAATACGGGTCGATGGCAACAGCCTGATCATACAACTCCCGAGATTTTTTGTAGTTTCCGCGACCGGCATGGATCCGCCCCAGCTGATTGTATGCCACCGCACTCTGGTAGGGTTCCGATCCCTTTTTCCGAACAGCTTTTTTATATTCATCCTCAGCTTCCTTGACCTTATTCTGGCGGTATAAAAGATTTCCTTTAACCACATGGACCTGTGCTCTGTCAGCGGCCTTTTCCTCGACCTCCCTTGCCACCTTAAGCGCTTTTTCAGTTTGTCCTTTTTTAGCATAAACCGTGGATAGCCCTTCTTTTCCCAGAACCTCCGCCTCTCCCTTTTTTCTGGAAAGATTGTAAAACGTTTTTTCTGCCTCATCCAACTTTCCCTCTTTCAGTTCCGCATACCCCTGTACGGTTTTAGCCCTTACGTTTTTCGGATTCTTTTTCACCACTTTTTCGCTGATTGCCAGGGCTATTTTCGTCTGCTTTCGCTGCAGTTTGCGTTCGGCCAGCTTTACCAGCATAACCTCAGTGGTTCTGCCGCCGCCTTGAAAATAATCGAGCAGTTTTAAATCGGGCCCTAAAATGCAAATCGTCGGAAGAATCAGCCGGGCATGATAAAGATCACTCACTCCTGACGAGTCGATCAGAACCGGAAAAGACGGCTGAAGGGTTGCTATAAATTTATTGACCTTATTTGTTGAAGACCGTGTCACTCCCCATACCATCAAGTCGGCATCTTTGTATTGTTTTGACAGTTGATCGATATTCAACAGGCCTTCCTGGCTGGGCCTTGAGTCAACATCAAAAAAATAAATGATGACCATGGGCTGATTTTTCATACTTGACAAATCATAATTTTTTCCCTTTACATCTTTCAGCGAAAACAAGGGAACATGCTGACCCCCCGGAAGCTGGCTGTAACAAATACCGGCTGTTGCGACCAGAAAAATCGCTGAAATGAAAAAACAACAAAATATTCTTAATACCGGTTTCATGACACTTCCTCCTCAATCTTCACACGATGTTATTCAATAGGTATTAAACGCACATTCAGGGGAGTTTCGCCGGGGTTGCTAATCTGCAGCTGTGCCTCCCACTCAAGATAATCCGGAAGGCTGACCCGAACTTCGTATTTCCCAATTGGAATTTCAAGGTTTATGGGGGTATTGCCTTTAAGTGAATCATTTAAAAAAACTTGAGCCCCGGAAGGTGAACTGGTCACCATTAGAATTGCATCTACAGGCTTGTTCGCCTCGACACGGGTCGATAAGGAAGATTCAGATTTACCTGTAGTATCCTGCAATTTGGCAGGTTGAAACGATTCCGTTACAGCAGATTTTTCGCCATTCGACAGTAATGACGCCTGCTTTTTATGTGCTCCAAAAAAATAGATTGCCCCTCCAAGAACAACTGCCGCCATTAGACCCATAATTAAAACAGATGCCACAGGTTTTTTTTTGGGGCTTACCGGTTTTTCGGAGAATAAAAGAAATTCTTTTACCTGAAGACAGGTTTTAAGGGCATCGCCCATTTCCTTACCGGTTTGAAAGCGTTCATCGGGATTTTTAGATAGGGCTTTCATGATTAGATCAGAGAGCGACTGGGGGATTGACGTGTCAATTTTTAAAGGTGCCACGGGAATGTCATCTGTAATGGCCCTGAAGATGGCAGTAAAATGATCTCCCTCAAACGGCTTACGACCCACAATCAATTCATAAAGGACAACTCCAAGGGAAAACAGATCAGATCGCCCGTCAATCCTTTTCCCCATAACCTGCTCCGGTGACATATAGAAAGGGGTCCCTAAAATCACTCCTGTCTGGGTTTGTTGAGCCGCATTTGAATCTTCTGCACGGGCAATCCCGAAATCGGTTAGTTTTACCCCCCCCTCATCAGTCAATATAATATTGGAGGGTTTAATATCCCTGTGGACAATCCCTTTATTATGAGCATAGCCAAGAGCATGTGCGACCTGTAAAGCAATATCGATTATTTCCTCGACATTCAATCTTCCACTACGAATCACTTCATTAAAGGCTTGCCCCTGAAGATATTCCATAGCAATGTAAATGGTTCCATGGTCTCGCCCGACATCATATACCGTAACGATATTGGGATGAGAAAGTCGACCGATGAATTTTGCCTCTTTAAAAAACCGCGACACAAACTCTTCGTTGACCACGCGGTCCACCCGTAACACCTTTAACGCAACCGGTCGGTCAATCTGAGGATCGTGGGCTTGATAAACCACGCCCATCCCGCCTTTGCCCAATTCTTTTATAATTTCATATCGTCCGTATTTCATTAATAATTGTGCTAAAATTATCCGTCTGAAACAATATCCTTAATTTTTGCATCGGCAGTGAATATGGTTTCGGAAATCCATATGAACCCGATAAAAAATATTGAACATCGGCGAGTTTAAAAGGAAAAAAACAATTATTTTGGAATTCGTTTTTTTATTCATAGTATTTCAGCGAGAACCACTGTGATATTATCCTTTCCTCCGGCGGATATGGCCATTTCAATAAGTTTTTCAGTCTGTTGGGGCAAGGCAATGTCTGAATAAAGGACCTGGCCGATGAGATGGTCATCGATCATATCGGTCAGGCCGTCTGAGCAGAGAAGAAACAGATCGCCGGAATACGTTTTCCCTTTTAAAATATCGAGAGCTAAATTTTCATTGATGCCCACGGCTCGCAGGATGACGTTGCGAAGGGAATGGCTTTTAGCTTCTTCAGGTGTAATCAACCCCTGATCTATCTGGTCCTGCACAAGAGAATGATCCTTGGTAAGCTGCTTAAGTTGACCATTCCGGATACGGTAGATTCGGCTGTCTCCAATATGGCCGATTAAAAAGCCGTGCTCGTGAAAAGCCACGAGTTCAGCGGTGCAGCCCATTCCCTGGTGATGGGGATTCTCCCTTACATACTCTAAAATCCTTTCATGGGCGGAACGGAACGTCTTTTTAACCTTCTCAAGCATGTTATCTTCAGATTGATCATTATCGGCTGAAAAAACTTCAAGTGCTGTTTCAGTAAACATTCGACTGGCCAATTCACCGGCGGCAGCACCGCCCATTCCATCCGACACAAGGCAAAATCCAATATCAGGTTTGATGAGAAACGTATCTTCGTTATTCGGGCGAATAAGCCCAACATCTGTTTTTCCAAAATAATTTATTTTTGACATAACTTTAAAAAACCAAGAAACAACATAAAAAACGCGTACACAGCTTTTTAGGTCGTTTCTTCGGTTGCTCCGAAGTTCTTCCTCATGAATTCTGAAAGATCGGAGGCATCGTAAGATTTATTCAATTTATTTCTCAGGATTATCAGATCATTATGGATTTCCTGCGTGGTTTGATACCTTAATTTTTTATCTTTTTCCAAACATTTCATCACAATTCTGTTTAGCGCTTCCGGGATATCCGGCCTTAGGCTGATCAGAGGGGGAATCTCTATTTTAGGAATGGAGCGAATGGCCTCTATATGATTATCAAATCGATACACCTTATTATAGGAAAGTATTTCATAAAAGACGAGCCCCAGTGCATAGATATCAGCCTGATGGTCTACCTCCTGCCCCAGTACCTGTTCAGGAGCCAAATAAGATAGTTTTCCTTTAATTACACCGGCCTGGGTCATACTGGGCTCAGAACGTGCTTTGGAAATTCCAAAATCGGCTATTTTCACTTCTCCTAGAAATGAAATCAGCATGTTTTGGGGGCTTATATCCCGATGTACAATATGTAACGGTTCGCCACTTCTATCATCCTTTCTTGTATGGGAGTACGTCAGTCCCATACATATTTTCATTATAATAAAAATGGAAAGATCAACAGGAAGCCCTTGTTTTAAGTGCGCCATGATTTCACCCAGGTTTTTTCCCGGAATATAGTCCATTGCAATTAAATAAGCGTTCTGTATCTTACCGAAATCAATAATCTGGACGATGTTTGGGTGTTGTAGCAACGCGGCGAGCCTGGCTTCACGAATAAACATTTTTATAAAATCTTGGTTTTCGGATAGGTGGGGAAGTATTTTTTTAATGGCAACCGTTCTCCGAAAACCATCTTCACGAATGTAGTCCGCGATAAACAGCTCGGCCATTCCGCCCTTTGCGATCTGCTTTATTAACACATAAGGACCGATTTTTACCATTCCTTCGACTTCTTTCCGAATTTTTCTTGCTTTTGCCCGGAAGATACGATCAACAAAAAATAAAATCACCGCCGCCAGAATGGTGCTAAGGAACAGCATTGACAAAAATATCATCCGGAATCTGCTTAACGCATGGTTAAGTTCCGTGGAAGACATCACGTAATATACCTTGCCGATTTTTACCCCGGAATAGGAGATATCTTGGGAAAAGCGGAAAAGCGGTTTATTGTCATCTCCTCCTTTTCCGGTCTCAATATATACACCATCAACGATTTTTACCTCTCTTAAATCCTTAAAAGACATCAATGGACGGTTGGTCATCTCAGGGTCGGAGTGCGCCAGGACCTTATTTTTGTGGTCAAGGATCGCCGCAAAAACCAGATTTTTGTTTTTTGCAAATTCCCCGATAGCAACATTCAAAGTAAGTACATCTTTTGCCAGCAACGAGGAACTGGTTTTTGCAGACAGGCTCTGGGTCGCAGATATCCCTTTTTGATAAAAATCATTTTTCAGGCCCGTTACAGCATTGTGGTATATTAAAAAGCCGCATACATTAATGATTAGCCAGGAGGTAAGACATATAACAATGCTTTTTTTGTTCCGTTTAACAAACTCAATACTAAATAGTTTTTTGGAAATAGCAGAAAAGGTTTTTGTTGAAAATTGTTTTACCCATAACATAGTCGTTGAAACTTTTTCACTAACACTCATAATTTTCTCCCCGCCATTGCAGACAATCGTGGCCAATAATACCGGTTATCCAACAGCAAGTTTTTTTATGATTTCAGTGCATCGAAAAATCACCTGACGCTTCAGCCACCCCAAGTCTTCTCTATTTGAAACTTCTGACAGACGAATCCCTTTCAAAGGTCGAAATCCGACCGGATTAAATCCATCCTGCACTGATTTGACAATTAGAAATTTGTCCAGATTAATATGGGAAAAACGTTCCCGAGAGAATGGTTGTTCTGCCCCGCATAAGGGACAGGACATATTTGAATTTTCAATAAATGCACGGGTAAAAGAGACTTTTGGACCATATCGGGCTTTCAATGCATCCGTGATCGGCCTGAAGCCTTTAAAATAAAGGCCGGTCAGTACAAACACCAGTATGATAAAGCTAGAAATAGAAATGAGAATAAATCCATACCTAATTCTATTTATCCAGTCTGCAGAATAACTCAGATAAAATTTGCCGATTCGGGTTGCGGCATAAATTATATCAGTAGAAAAATTGATGGTCCGACGATGACGGTTGGAAGAGCCTTCCCAAACGGATACATGATCCGAGCTGGACACACCTTCACTTTTAAGCGGTACGAGCTGGTTAGGATCGGTATAGGCAATAATTTTATTTTTATGATCCATAATGGAAGCATACGACACACCCGGTCTTTTTTCCACATCCTGTAGTATCTTTCTTAAGGACGTTACATCACGCTCAAGAAGCGGCAAGCTTGTTTTACCGGTAACTTCATGCAGCAATGCCACCCCGGATTGAGTAATATGGTTTTTGAACTTTTCTATCTTAAAGGAAATAATTACATACCCAATGACGATAACCAACCACCATATTGCCACACACAGAAAAAGACGACTCTTTTTTATACTGCCCGTATCTTTCTTTTTAAAGTTCATTAATAAGTTGCCTCATTGATTACAAATTGCAATGACAGAAATAAAATCAAGGCATTTGATTATGCCGCATTTTAGATTTTTATGCATATACAATAGGTTAGAAGTTAAACATGTAACTTTTTAATAAGCTCTGGTGTATGAAATAATCATATTGACCCGGCCCCGTAATTCATTGAGATGTTACTTAAAAACCTAATGAAAATTATTATAATACCAGAATATTGTCAAGAAACTTATCGGGTGGTTTATCCCGAACCTAAACGAAACAACCCTTTATCCGTTCACCAAGGGTTCTAAAAAGCATTATTCTTGAATTCGTGATTATGCTATGCTATAAATGTTTTTGACAAGCAAACGGTTAATAAAGATTAATTCCAGCCGGCCTTGCATCTGTTATGGTTACGGTGAATTTAAATTTCAAAAGAAAATAAGGCGTTATTATGATGAATAGACCGGTTATTGTTATGCAGCTTATTCATATTGAGGGGCCTTTGAAAGGCGAAATCCAGGAATTTTCTAATCCTGAAATCTCCATTGGAAGGCATCCGTCCTGTCACATTCAGTTTCCCAAAGACGTAAAAATTGTTTCCCGAAAACATGCCCAGATTATCCGGGAGGGGAATCGGTTTAAACTGATTAATCATAGCCAAAACGGAACATTTTTAAACGGAAAAAGAATCCCGGAAGCGTATTTAAAAGACGGGGACGTGCTGATTTTTGCCCAAGGCGGGCCAAAGGTTAGTTTTTTAACAAAAATTGAAGCGGGTCAGACGGATATCGATATCGTAACACCCGTTACACCGGTGCCACCTCAGATGCCTCCGGAAATGCCTCCGGCAGTCCCCTCTGCTGAACCGCCCCCGGTGCCGCCGATCCAACCAAAACCACAGCCTGCTCCTGAAATTTCCATTCAAAAAATACAGGTTCCGCTCATTATACAATACGGCCCTACGCTCCGGTCCTTTAATGAACTGCCCGTTACCATCGGAAAAGGCCCGGGCTGCGATTTTATTCTGGATCACCCTTCAGTTTTCGATCAACATGCCCAGCTATTTTTCAGCCAGAATCGATACTGGGTAAAAGACCTTACCGGCCGTCAGTCTGTGTCCATTAACGACCAGCCAATCAATATTAAATCACCCCTCAATCCCAACAACCAGTTGGCATTGAGTCCACAGGGACCCAGGTTTCGGTTTTTGGAAGGGGGCCGGTTGGCTGAGATTGAAGAAACTGTCTCCGAATCTCCGGTGGATGAGGCGCCTGTGGAAAAGAAATCCTCACTCCAGACAAAACCCAAAATGGATGGGGCTAAAAAGCCGGGGTCAATTTTTAAAAAATTATTCTCTTGACAGTTTCAGCCTTGTAATCTCGCTTTTTCCGAAGCCAGTGGATTATCAAAATTATATCCGAACAGACGGGGATTTTCACCGATGACTGCGGCAGAGAAAATCGAAAAAACGTAATCATACGTTTGGGCGGGGATCTTATCGCGGTATTGGGAAATCAATTGCCAGAAATTTCTTTCACGCGGATTTTCGGGCATGGACTCAATCAGTTTAATCACCCGATCTTCGCCCCAATTGTAGGATGCCATTACAAGCAGCCCGGAAGCCTGGGCGTCCGTGGTATAAATATCCTTCAAGTACCTCGCGGCGGCCAGGGTTGATTTTCTAAAATCGTGGCGGTCATCATCAGGGTCGGGAATGGGTTTGTCGACCAGGGAGCCCGTATTCAAGTCATATGCCTCGGCGGTTGAAGGGATAAACTGCCACATCCCCTTGGCGATGCCGAACCGAGTTTCCGGGCCGCAGGCATTGGGGTTTAAATTGCTTTCTTGAAGGGCCAGATAAAAAAATTGCGGCGGCAGGTTATACATAGAAAGGGTCTGAACGATTGTAGGAATGTAACCTCTTGACCTTGCCCGTTTGATCGCTTGTTCCAGACGGTGGTTTGATTTCCATTTCTCGACATATTTCATGACTTCTTTGACAAATCCTTCGGGCATATTGACTTCACACTCCCCAAACCGGCGCGACACGTGCAAAATGATCCGCTCCTCCTCACTCAACCCTTTGCGGTACACGTTAAGCGTATCCACAAACCGGTCATAATTTCGTTCCAATTGCTGTTGTTTGGCCCTGAATTCTTTAATTTGCTTTTTAGACTCGGCGGTCCGGCGCTTTTTGACATCTTTTATCACCTTTCCTACCTCAATTTCCAGAGTCTTCATGTTGTAGAAAATATCAGCAGCCAGCTCGCGCTGCTGGCGCACTTGTCTATGTTTGTAAACGGCATAACCGCCGGTCAGGATGCACAAAACCGCAATAACCGAAATAATTGAGACATACATCCACCGCTGTTTTTTTTTGACCTCGGCATAGGCTCGGCGCACCATCAGAGTATGTTCGCCAGCAGTATCATCTGCTGTCTGGCCGAAGTAATGCTCTTTGTAGTCGCTGATCGTTCGGGAATCGGAAACAGGGGATTCGGGAACAGAGGGTTCGAGAACAGGAGGTTCGGAAACAGGAGGTTCGGAAACAGGGGGTTCTTGCAGCACGGCTTTTTCAAGTTCAAATATAAGGCCAGGCCCGGAAATACCCAAGCGGACGCGGATAGTACCGGATAGCGGAAACCGGTCAATTTTGCGGTCTTCGATAAACACCCCGTTACCACTTTCCAGATCTTGAATCCACCAGCGGCCGTCTTCTTTAAACACATCCGCATGATACCGGCTGACCCCTTTGTTTTTGATCTGCAACTGACAGCTTGAATGCCTTCCGATGCGAAACCGATCTGTAAAAACAAATTCAGTGACAGCAGCCAATCCGCTTTCAATTCTAACCTTCAGTGTCGGGGCGTCGGAAGATCCCATTTTATTTATGCCTGTAACCGGATCGAGTGTTTATTTGGGGAAACCGGCTTTAAGAAAGCCTTTGGGTGAACCTTCACCGTGAAAAGGATCAGATAGCAGAAAACTTTAAAAAAGAGACCCCATAAAATCCAAACCCGGTTATTTTTGTTTAAAATGAGGATCTTTTTCCTTTGTTTTTCTATGGCCATTCTCAGGGGATATCGGTGGTCATCTGCCCCGGAAAAGTGATGGAGATTACGCCACCCCATGTGCACATGCACTTGCTCGTGTCATTCAGGGCCGGCGTGTTGCCAATGAGTACGGTCGGTGAACCGGCCGCCCAGGGCGTGGCGGTCACCGGCATGCATGGCACCGGCACCCCCAGCGCCGCTATCACGGCCGGGTTCGTGGGGGCGGAGCACATTCCGAATGGCAGAATGTTGACCACAGGGATGTAATCCATTATGTTTGCCGCAGGCTGGTTATTCACCATCACCCGGTTGACCGGCAGAACAATTAGGGACGCCGGGGCCACACCAAAGCTACACTGCATCATGGCCCCATTAACTACCTGTTTTGGCATTGTAAAAGACTCCTTCCTATTTTACCGGGAATGAAAATTTATCCCGTTAAACGCAAAGCATGGCCCCCATCCTGGCCAGGCCTCGGTTCCGGCTATAAAACTACTGCCGGGTTTTAGCACAACAAGACCCGCCGGTGACCCGCCCTGTACCCTAACCAGAGGAACACGAGTCCACTCCAAGGAAGTAGAAGTAACACCCGCTATCTTCTGTCTCACAAATTAACCGCATTCTCAATCAGTTTAGATTGCTCCGTACAAACAAATTCAATCAACTGCTTTTCATTTTTTCCTTCGGCATAGTAACGCGACACCGCACCAAACATGGTCTCGAGCTGTTCCCGATCGCATGTGGGCAAAAATACGCGCAGTACCCTCGGATCATAATACCTGAAAAAAAGGGTTTTTGCGTCTTCATCGGTGACCCTCAAAAAACTCCGAAAATGATTCCGCAATTTTACAAATGTTGCTGTTGATTCGGCAAATATCCCCCAGCTCTTTCCCCACCCCTGATCCAAAAGCCATTGGGTGAACGGATCATCTTCATCAAGCTCAATCAGATATGGTGCAACAGTGGCGAGTTCGCGGGCCTGTTTCCCGATAAGAAGGCAGTCCTTTTTGTTGTCGGATTCCGCCAGCTTTGGATAGATAACGTTGTCTCTCGCAGCATCCAGTATGGCATATATCTTACCCTGATCCTGTCTGTCCCTCGACCATAACATCCGCTTTACGGCATTCAAAAAATCATTCGAATCTGACATTTTTAATCCTGTTTTTTCTTTTGAGCCGGCACGGGCTCATTCGGGTTACGTCGGTCATGTTTCACAGAACGGCGTTCCGGATTGTGCCGCCTGATTGAAGGTTAGCGCCTGCGGGGTAAGCTCTGTTGCCTCAACCTCCGCCGGGGTTAAGCTCGGCAGTTCCGATGTTCTACCGGGTTCGGTCGTATCCGCCTCTTCCGGTTCATCGGGTGAGGCAGGGGAACACCCGGAACCGGAACCCGCAGACCCGCCGCTGTTGATCATGACCATAGCTCCCGATATGCTGACGCCGGAAGGACCAATATCTATAAAACTGCCGGAGGCTTTCAATGACACCTGCATGCCGGCTTCTATAACCACCTTAGAACCGCCTTTAATGTGGACATCCCCGTACGCATCAAGCGCATAATTCCCTCCCGCCTTTTCCAGTATGTCACCGGATTCACTCTGAATAGAAATCGTACCTGATACTTTTTCCTTATGATCCCCACTCACCGTCAGGTTCTTATCTCCATCCACCTTTTCAAGCTGGTTTTCCGTTATGATCAGGTGGCGGCTTTCGCCCACAAATTCACGGCATTTATCTTTTGCCCGGGTATCCAGCGTTTTTTCCGCTTGAATGAAAAGCTGTTCCTCGCCGGCTTTATCCTCGAACCGAATTTCATTGACTCCGCCGGTGTCCGGGACAGACATGCTTTTTATGGTTGATCGGGTCTTTTGGTCAGGCAAAGAATAAGGCGGCGTGTTGCTGCTGTTATAAACACAGCCTGTGATAATGGGCCTGTCAGGATCACTTTCAAGAAAACCCACGATCACTTCATGGCCGATGCGGGGAAGAAATAGGGTCCCCCATCCTGCTCCGGCCCAGCTCTGGCTTACGCGAACCCAGCAGGAACTTTTCTCATTGTACTGCCTTGCCCGGTCCCAGTGGAACTGGACCTTGACCCTCCCATATCCCTCATCATCCGTATGGATTTGTTCTCCTTCGGGGCCCACGACAATAGCCGTCTGAACGCCGGCGATCATGGGTTTGGGTGTAATTAAGGACGGCCGGTATGGGACATCATGAGGGACACATGTAAAACTGTTGCCATACGTATAAGATGATTGCCCCTCCTGCCCGGAACTTCCCGCAGTCTCAGAGGCCCTATGATTTACGCCAGTAATCACATAGGTATGGTCATTTAGTTCATCCCGAAAATGACCGGCAAGATCATACTTGTACCCGCCTGAGAAGCCTGTGCAGGTACTTGCCCCCGCAAAGGATGTCGTTCGCACCTCCTCTGCCTGCATGCGTATATTGGCCAGTCTTTCCCCCTCGGCTCGTGTCTTGTATTCTGCCGGGAAATCATATACTTCGCGCTCCCCCGGACCCAGGGGAGTTTGGCAGTTAACCCCAACCATCAAATCCGTATTCGGCGTATCCGGATTAAAGTCATTTACGGTGTATTTCCCGATTCTGATCTCCTGCCTCTTATCAAGATCGGTTATGACATCGTCCGGGGGTGTTCCTCCCACGCTTAGGGGATGAAGCCGAACCGGCTCCGCATAAGGACAATCCGGGTGTTTATCCGGGGCATCCCCTAAAACCATGGTATGCTTCGCGTTTTCGTGTTGGAAAAAATAGAATATTCCCTCCTGCTCCAGGAGCCTGGAGACAAAATTAAAATCCGTTTCAGCGTACTGAACGCAGTATTCCTTTGGCTCGTAGCTGCCCAGATCCATCCTGAAGTCGGTAAATCCCTTTTCAGTAAAGACCTGTTCCACGATTTCAGGAACGGTTTTTTCCTGAAATACTCTCGAATTGGTCGTCTTGGTAAGCAGCCAGAACCACGGAACCAGTGTTGCCGAATAACGCGCCAGGCCAGAGTCCCCGGCGCCGCTATCTTGAGAAAAACGCGATATTAAACCGTTAAAAAATCGCGCAGTGCCCTCTTCTGTTCCAATGGCAACCGTAACATTTCCTCCGATAATCTGGTCAAATGCAATGCGACTGTTTTCTGACACAAGGCTCATTTCAAAGGAAAAAGGAACACAAAGTCCTTCGTTTCCCGAAAACCTCGTGAGCAACACAACATCATCACCCAGCGGTGTAGCAATGCGCAGCATTCGATTTTCTTGTGTAAGCGTCATAACATCCCACCTTTTCTTGCCAGATTAGTATTTTTCCGGCTCCGTGAAATAAGTGCCAAGACAAGGCGTGCAAATAATTACATAAATACCAATGAAACCCGTCATTGTCAATAGTATTGAAATGTTAGGGACAAATCAAATTATAGGGTGTTGAAGACAAAAAATGAGTTTTACACCCATGGTCCTGAGAGCTGCGTCAAAGGATCAGCCACAGATTGAAAACGCGCCAGACGGACAGTGTCCCGGTTTTTATATGAAAGAAGGGGCATTATCCCCAGGTCCAGAATCCTTTGCATGGCCTTTTCCGTAAATACCACTTCTGCGCAGGGCTTGATCACGGATTCACCCTGTTCTTTATAGACGTGCAGGGGCAACCCTCCGATATCCTGAATCACTCCGGGCCGAAGGTTCCAGCCGTAACGGCTGAATGCCTGTGCCAAAAGCAGAGCGCACGCAAAAGACGGATTCCCCCACAGGTAATTTTCGTGGGCCGAACCTTCCGGCATCTCTTCAAAATCAAAATAATTCACGGGATCAGAAGCCTCTCCATAGGGGAGACGCAAAAGGAATCGCGGCAGAACAAGCCCCAGATACGTAACATCGGGAAACCCCCTAAGCGCTTCCCATGCCTGACGGTCTTTTGCATCAACAGATCTCTTCCAGTCGTCAGAATCAGGGGTGTGAGCCAGGGAGTCACAGCCCAGGAAATGATCGTGGGCCGCGGTAATAAACGGGGCACCAGCAAGTCGCGCAATAATGGCCATGCGGCCCAGGATTTCTGCATCCTCGCGGGTTTTATCAAAGCTATAGTTACCCGCCAGCATGGCCCACGGCTCACCGCCCGGAATTCCGGTTGCCTGCTCCACAAAGAGTCTGTATGTCCCGGTTGTCTCAAGGTCATCCGACGCCCTCAGGTCGGCGGCTAGTTCGTCCTTGGATATGTCCATCAGATATACGTTGAGCAGAGCATCCGTCTCCACCCTGTTTACGAGAAAACGGAGGGCCCGCCATGCCGACTCAATGGCCTGAAAATCGGGATGATGCAAAATGGTTTGCATAAGTCCGGAGATAGAGGCATCAACCGCCGCCACCAGCTCCTCTTGCTCAGGGTCATCGCCCGGGACCAGGTGAGGGCCCACGATCTTCTGCAGGAATGCATCCCATTCCGAGGGTTGGGATACGGTTCTTGTGTCCGGCCGACGGCCTTCTGCTTCACCGACGATCTGATCGAGGAGGCTGCCCGAAACTTGACCGGACGACGCGGGTTTGGGAGGGGGCTGTTTTAAGGCGGGCCCCGGAGGTTCCGAAGTCTCGTCCGCTCCCATCCAGCTTTGAATCTCTTTTTTGGCAGACGCGTATGTGCGAAGATCATTGAGTCTTTTTCGAGTTTCCCTCAGTGTCTGGAACACGTCAAGACGCGCATATAACTGTTCGGGATGAAAATCATCCAGTTCTTGGAACCGGATGACCACGGGAGGTCCGGACTCATCCGCAAGGGATAACTGTACGTTAACACCAAGCTTTTTCATCACATCCTCGATGTTATCCCGGTCTATTTTTATGGGACGTGGCTTCTCAAATGCGGAGCCCGGATCCACAATGCCTCGGTTGGAACGACCGCTGAAATCTCCCAGGACACAGATCCGAAACGGCGTCTCAGGTTCCGGCCGGCTTCGGGTTTCATCCATGGATGAGACCACCTTGAAATCAAGCGCTTCAAATGAAATGGGCTTTGACATGGCAACACCTCTCAATGCGAAGAGAATATGCATTAATCCCCACATTAAATTTAATCTTTTCATTGAATATATGGCCGTAAGCCCTATAATATCTTGCAAAACCCGGCCACTTATTATGTCCCATCCGAGTCGCCCCCTTCGTAGCTAATAATGTGTCCATCCTTGAATTATATTATAATGCCATCTCGGGCTAGTACGCATCGAAATTTCTGATCCCTCCCACGGAAATAAATGAGCAATATAATACCGTGCATATGGATACGGTACCTTATAAAGAGGGGCGACACCCATTCCAAATTGTGTTTGTGGTGGTCCGGGGCCAGACCATAGTCTGGCATCTGCCACGTCCCTGTCGTTGGCATCATACTGCGCGGGAGGGAAGCCCGGCACCGGAGGAGCGCCGACGAGCAAAGGACCAAAGGAGCCGATGTTATTGTAACCCCGTATGTTAACATACCTGGGAAGAGCGGGAGTCCAATTATGGCTACTTGAGACAACCACCATGGAATGCGCGGCCCCTATACCCACAACAAGAATGTCCCCGGGGTCACATAGAAGGCTAATGTTATCTGAGTCTAATATCATATATGGTGTCTGACTATATATATTATCCCACATCCATTGACCCGTGAATTGGGGTGTTAAAAGGTTTCCAAAGCTTCGGTCGGCTTCCTTCCTTATTAAGCTCCATCGCCGTGAATAGTTCATCGAGGTTAGGAACCAACCTAAGACCGCCTCGTGACAATTCTTCGGTTTTAGGTTGTCAGACTGACTGGTTAGTGGGTGTATTTGATTTTTTGCTGCTTGTATTAACGTTGGGAGATCCCGCTGAATAACAAGAGGTCGTCCCTCTGGGCGAAACAAGATATCGTCCGGAGGTTTGATCCCATACTTGGCTGTCTGAGGGCAGCCCATATAGGCGGCCGCCCGGCGGCTAAGGGTGTCCGCCTCCTGTTCCAAGGGATCGTCCGCCGGGCGCACGGTCATGCCGCTCCCCTCCCCAATCACCCGGCCGCTATGCTGCTGCATCACATGGATGAGTTCGTGGGCGATTAGCTCCCGGCCGCTAAAAGAGGTTGGGTCATATGCGCCTCGCGTGAAAAAAATGTCCGAACCGATGGTAAAGGCCCTTGCGCCGAACCGGCGGTTGAGTCGGTCAGCTTCAGGGCCGGTGTGAATCCGTACTTCGTTGAAATCATAACCCAGGCAAACACTCATCTGCTCTTTCAGAGAGCCTTCCAGTGCCTGTCCACCGCCACGGGCCTGCTGTATGGCAGACGCCACCTCTGGGTGAACTGTGCCGCCCTCCAGTCCCATCGACCCTATGTCAGGGACCATCTCAAGTTCTGCTTCTGTCACATCCCGTTCCTGCACCAACGGCTCAAGTACGCCGAACACAAAAAAACGATCACGACCCTTCATGATTCCACCTCCCAACCAATTAAGTGATCACGGAACAAGGCACACACATAAGACCCTAATCGAGTCAAAGCTTGGATCAGGACCTTAAGCTGTTACTCATATTTTGATGGTTTAAAATGAACTCTTCCCGCTTGATAGCTTACCCGCTTATGATCTCAATGGCTATCCTGTTTATAATATATCAAACTTAAACCCCTCCCCGTCAATGGCCACCTTTACCTGCTTGATCTGCTCGTTATTTGCCATCCTCGTCAGGATCTCACGCGACATCTCGGGCAGGAGGGTGTTGGTCAGGATGTGATCCACGTTTCGGGCGCCGCTGTCCACTTCGGTGCAGCGGCTCCCAATGGACTCGATCAGTTCGTCCCCGTATTCAAAGACAATGTTCCGGTTCTCCTGCATACGCTTGACAATGCGGTCCAGTTTTAATTTTACGATCAGACGCATGTTCTCATCGGTGATCGGGAAATAAGGCACCACCTTTGTACGGCCCAAAAATGCAGGCTTGAAGTGCTTTTGCAACTCCGGCCCCAACATTTGCGCCAGATTCGTTGCATCCGGCATGGTCTCTTCATCCGCGCAAACATTCATAATCATCTCAGTGCCCAGATTAGAAGTAAGAATAATCAGCGTGTTTTTAAAGTCGATCAGACGCCCTTCGCCGTCTTCCATTCTTCCTTTGTCAAATACCTGGTAAAACAGTTCCGTCACATCGGTGTGGGCCTTTTCTATCTCATCCAGAAGCACCACACTGTAAGGTCTTCGCCGGACGGCTTCTGTTAATACTCCGCCTTCGCCATATCCTACATAACCCGGGGGAGAACCCTTGAGGCTGGAGACCGTGTGGGCCTCCTGGTACTCTGACATGTTAATGGTAATCACGTTTTGCTCACCGCCGTACAAGAGGTCTGAGAGGGCCAGGGCGGTTTCGGTTTTGCCCACACCGCTGGGTCCCACAAAAAGGAAAACCGCCGTGGGTTTGGATGGATCTTCAATGCCCGCATGGGATGTCTGGATCATCTGGCCGATGGCGGCCAGGGCATGGTCCTGCCCGATAATCCGTTCACGCAGCAGATCTTCCATATGAAGGACCGTATCGATCTCATCGGCCTGCATCCGTCCCGTGGGAATACCGGTCCATCCGGAAATCACTTCTGAAACGGTCTGGGAATCCACGTCAACCTGCACAAGAGGGGTATCCCCCTGTTTTTCGGAAAGTTCTGACTCTAGCCTTTTGAGTGTTTCCTGTTTTTCAGAGAAGTCTTCGCTTTCAGGCTCCTTTTCATAAAGATCACGGATCTCTTGTCTGATATCCACGATCTTTGCTGCAATCTCCATCTCATTTTCCCACTTCTTGTTCAGGTCATCAAGACGGAATTGGGCTTCTTGTTTTTCCTTTTCAAGAACTTCCAGTCTCTTTGCATGGTCACGGCCCATGAGAGTTTCCCTTTCAAGGGTCTTTACCTCTCTTTCAATATCAGCGATATGTCTTGTGGCCTCTTCAATGGGAGGCGGGCTGGTTGTCAGGCCAATGGCCACTCTTGCGCAGGCCGTATCCAGAACGCTCACCGCCTTGTCCGGAAGCTGCCTTCCGGAAATGTATCTATGGGAAAGGGAAACCGTATCTGCCAGGGCATCATCCGTGATCATGACATGGTGGTGTTTTTCTAGAAAAGGTCCGATGGCCCGCATCATGATCAGGGCCTTTTCCTCGTCCGGTTCTTCTACTTTAACAACCTGGAAACGACGGGCCATGGCTGCGTCTTTTTCAAAATACTTTTTGTATTCCGCCCACGTGGTTGCAGCGATGGTGCGAAGTTCGCCACGGGCAAGAGCGGGTTTTAAAAGGTTTGCCGCATCACCGGCCCCATGGCCCCCCGCGCCGATCAGAGTATGTGCTTCGTCAATAAAAAGAATGATCGGCACAGGAGATGCCTTGACTTCATTGATTACGGATTTGAGACGGTTTTCAAATTCTCCTTTTATGCCGGCCCCTGCCTGCAAAAGCCCCATGTCAAGGGTATGGATGGTAACGTCCCTCAAGGCAGGAGGGACATCACCCTCTACGATTCGTAAGGCAAACCCTTCAACAACGGCTGTTTTTCCCACACCTGCCTCACCGGTCAAAATCGGGTTGTTCTGACGGCGCCGGATCAGAATGTCCACCATCTGCCTGATCTCAAAGTCACGACCCAGAACAGGGTCTATTTTCCCGCTTTTCGCCATCTGTGTCAGATTGACGGTATACTGATCCAGTGCCTTGGTTCCTGCGGGCCTTGCCTCTCCGGCGACGGCTGAGGGCAGGCCGGTCTTTGCAGCCTCACTGTCTTCAGCAGAGCCGGACACAATGTCAAGCAGGCTGTCTTCAAGAGTTTCAACAGAAATTTTCTTAAAGGCATCAGCGCTTGATATAAGCATCCTTGCCGTCTGATCGTTGCTCAAAAGGGATAAAATAATATGGCCTGACCGGACATTGGCTGCCTGAAAGTCAATGGATGCTATCATCCATGAGTTCTTTATCATATCGGGTATGCGCGGCGAGAGGGCCGGTGTTCTGGCATTGCCGGTTTTGAAACCCTCTATACTGCGCGTAAGATCTGCGATCAAGTGATCCTGATTGATCTCAAAATACCTCAGGATCTTCTCCAGATCCGTATTGGACAGATCAAGAAGTTTGATGAGAAAATGCTCGATATCGACTTCATAATGGGTTTGCGACATGCAAAGCCCGGCAGCCGATTCCAGGGCGCCTCTGCACGTGTTGTTCAGTTTTCCGATCAGGGACTTGAGATTGGATACGGCCATAATTTTGCTCCTTATGTTCGTTGCAAATAAGTATTATGATCAACAAAACGATTGTACGCTAATTCATGCTTCATACCTTCCCGGCATCCTCAACTACCGGCTTCCCTGCCTGCATCAAATCAATTTCGCGAAACGTAATAAAAGGATCCCTTTCATGAACAACCTCGGAACTTTTAATCCATGTTGTCCAGCCCAGACGCGGTTGTGTCTCTGCACCCAGTTGGCACGGGGGAACTTCTTCACGTTTCAAGATTATGCTTGTCTCAAATTCATACTCCATTCCAACCATATATTTTATAAGGGAGAAAATCGGGCCAAGCATATCGCCACTGGGGAGAAAGCGGAGAAAATCATCATAGCCCATGGGCCCCAGATTGACCCGAAATTTTGCCTGGCAGTCCCAGACATAGCTTCCACAGATGGAATCAACACCCAGTCGGGCATTTGCCGATCCCATCTGGGTCTGATCTTCCGGCTCCAGAGGGATCATCTGCTCTATGAATTGGTCGAGCCCGACAGCAGCACCGGAAAGATATGATACCGCAGCCTCAATGGCAACCGCTGAGGGTGCAGCTCTCGATAAAAGGCCGCTGTAGAATGCCAGGGACTCCTCCGGCAATCCGATCATTCCGCTGAGTCCCCGGGTTCCCAGACCGGACAAACTCAGCATGTATCTGGAAAGCCTGTCCTTTGCTCCTGGCAGATAGTTTTCCGGAAAGCGGTGTTTTTTCCATGCAAGATAAAAAAGGGTTATTAAACGATGATGAAAAAGGTCCAGAAAGGCGGTTAAACTGAAATCCTTCTTCCGGTTCCTTTTCTCTACAAGTTCATTAACCCAGTACGGCAGGACACCATTTGGACCGATAAGCCCCATGAATGTGACGGCCATGTTCGCAGGGCTTTCTTCATCGCCTTGTTCCAGGCTGGAAATATCACTGGGTGGGAAAGTGAAGCCGGGTCTTACTGAGAATTTTACCGGCTCTTCCGCAGGCACCAGAGTCTGACCCAACGGCTTTTTATCCGGAGAAAGCAATTCCAGAAGATTTACAGCCTTGAAAAATGAAAAGCCGTAGAATTCTTCAAACAGGCGGTCTTTTAAAGGAGTACCCGATTTCCGTTTCTTGGGGGCCACTGTTTTATTGCCTCTTTTTTCTGAATGGTTTTTGCTATCAACTTGGAAAAGGAATTGACCGAGACATACTGGGCTAAAAATCTCTCAAGAACACATGCAAACAGATAAAGACCTGTGCCCACAAACTTATCCTCGTCAAATTCTATGGTGACCTCCACCCCGCGGCAAAACCCCTGCCCCATCCGCTTTGTGATATGTTGAGAACTCAGAGACACAATCCCGTTTATCTGCTGCCGGGTGGCCGGTGAATTGTCAAAATCATAGAGACTGAGAATTTCTCTGAGGGCATCTTCTCCGCCCTGCACAATGGACATGTAGTTGAGGGAGAGGTGGGATATGAGGCGCCATTGCAATGCCGCCCCAAGGGAAGGCCTGCGTGTGGGGATCGGCTTTATCAAGCTGTTTATTCGGGAAACAGGGGCGGCCGTCTCCATACTGAAATCACCGGATGAATCCCCAAAAGACAGGCGTACAGGCAAATCCCGATTGGTGCAGGTGACATGAACGGTCAGGGCCTCCACCCCCGGATCCGCAGGATTGAAATCCAGGTCAGCAAAGGAAAGAAACACCTCGGTGCCGCTGTCTCCCTTTTTACCCGAGGGACGCCGCTCCACATGCCAAAAAGCGCGCCGGCCAAAGCTATCTTCCTCATCAAGGTGATGTCTGATGGAATAAAACGGCTTGAAATCGACTTCCTTGCCCGGTGATGACTGGGACGAGGAAGTGACACTGTTGACGCTGTAAACCTCTGTTGAGTTCTGTCTTCTTACATCGGGAACCACACGATATTCGGTTTTTCGCTGTTCAACACGAATTGGTTCGGCAATACGATTAAAAAGATTTATTGCAGGTGTCGCATGGGTGCAAAAAGTATCTTCATTTATGACAAGATTTGATTTGGCCTCCCTGTCCAGGTATATCCGGATATCAAGCGTATCTTTAAAACCCTTGCCTTTAAGCCGGTTCAGTCCTTGAAGATCAAAAAAAAGGAACTTTTCGGGAAAACAGAAATACTCGAAAAGAAGGATATAGCCGGGAAAAGACCTTTTCGAATAGGGAAGAACACCTTCATCGGAATCAAACCCAACAGGGGATATGTCTTCCGGCGTCAGGGTTATGACTTCCTTTTTCCCCCGGCTGTTCATTGCCTCACATTCTACGTGGCAGACGTGGTTGAACAAAAGTTCATAGAGATGAAAAACGTGCTGATGCGGGCCGTTTAGAAAAAAGCGCAGTTTTTCCCATTCGATCTTGGAAATACTCTGACTTTTATATGCCTTCAACTGGATTAAAAGAATCTGTTGAGCGCCTCCGATCTGTTTTACCGGATCCTGGAGTCTTGCTGAAACAACATCAACAGGCCACAGGGTAACAGGATAGGACGTGGCGTACTGGCAGGCAGTGCCGCCCACGGATTTGGAATAAAGCACGGCGTTTTTGTCTATTTCATATCCAACCGGTGGAATCGTCTGTTTTATAGGCTCGAATCTCACAATAGACATGGAAGGTATCGGGCGGATGTAATGAGGATAAACGATACTCAACAGAGATTCTGTTATTTCAGGAAAATCATCTTCAATCTTTTTGTGAATACGTCCGCTGAGAAATGCAAACGCCTCTATTAAGCGCTCGGTAAAGGGATCATCGCATCTGTCAGGTTCAAGCTGAAGCCTGCCTGCGATCTTGGGGTATTTCTTAGCAAATTCCGCCCCCATCTCTCGGATAAAGGTCAGCTCACGTTCGTAGTAATTTAGCAAACTATCTTCCATAATTAAGGTGATCGGCTGGAAAGTTGGGATCTTGGGATGCTGTCAAGCTGATGTATCGATGAACAAATGAGCGGATCAGGATTCAGCGCAATAATAGATCAGCCTCCCGGCTTCCCAATCTCCCGGCATACCGCGGCCTGACAGCCTATTTCTCTATAACGTATTGGCCCCTGTTGGTGTCAAAATATGTATCAAACGACACGGGTTCTGTTTCAGCGTCCGTAATTAACAAACCGTTGATCTTGAATCTGAGATTTCGCCCCTCTTCAGAGTCTTCAATGCGTATGGATACATTCTTCAACCTGGGTTCGAACCTTGAAATCGTTTTTTCAACATCCTGCCGTAAGAACTGCCTCGCGGACGGACTCTTGGGATTTTTTGAGGTAAAATCTCCCAGGCCATACATGAAGACAGAATTATGGACCTCCTTGTATAAAGCAGAAATCTTCAATATCTGGCGTCTGCTGTTAAGGAGATTTTCCAGATCCCTCGTTACCATCGCCTTGACCTGCCTGATATCGAACAAACGGGCTTGGGCAGGCTCATGGGAAACGTCCGGTTCCTCATCCATGAGCCTGTCCAGAATCGATACCCGAATGTTTTGTTTGTTCCGGATGTGCATACGCAAAAAGCCTTATCTGCCTATGCTTTGTTTTCTTTAAGATTCCAATGTGCTGTCTTTGACCCGGTCACCTTACCATCTTTGTAGGCCTTGTATTCTATGGTAAGGTCTTCGTAGTTAATTTGGATATTCTGCGTGGGTTCTACGTTACCGCCGCCACGGAATGTGACGTTAGAGATAACACAGTTTTTCATTGTAAATATTAAAAATGGCTCTAGGCTTGCCCCCGCAATGCACAGATGCAGTATCACTTCTTTAATAACGGGGGTTGCTATGATACATTGTTTGATGATGTCTGTTGTTGACTTTTCAACAAATAAATTAACATTAAGATTTTCAAACCCCGCCTTGCTGGCTACAGGCTTTCCTGTTGCTGAAACAGCGGTCTTGCTTTGATGAACTCCCCAGGAATAGTTAACAACATCTAACCAGCCCTTATGATTACCATCTGTACTTTCACCCTCCATCCCGTCAATTTTCAAATAATCACTTATTGCCATAATAAAAACCCTCCTCTTTAATGTTTTTTGTCTATTACGCTACTTCTCTTGACTCAGATAACGCCCCGATACATCGACGTTTCCTTTCATTCCCTTACAAATACTCGGCCAATCCGCTTAACTGATCCTATCCACTTGCCGGTGGCGGCAGATCCGCTACCAGCCTCAGTGAAACAGACAATTCGTCCAGCTGAAAATGAGGCTTTAGAAATGACACCGCTCGATAGGCGCCTGGTTTTCCCGGAATCTCGCTTACGTCAATTCTTGCCTCACGCAATGGATATTTGGCCTTCATCTCCTGGGTGGCATTGTCATCCAGAAGAACATAATTGGTAATCCATCTGTTCAGAAAATCCTCTGCATTCTGGCGAGTCATGAAACTGCCGATTTTGTCTCTCATCATGGACTTCAGGTAATGTGCGAATCTGGATGTGGCAAGCAAGTACTGAAGCTGGGAAGACAACCTTGCGTTGGCATTTGCAGAATCAGAATCATAAACCTTGGGTTTATTTGCGGTCTGCGTGCTGAAAAACGCTGCATAGTCAGTTCCCTTGCAATGACACAGAGGAATAAAACCCAAGTCAGCAAATTCCTTTTCGCGCCGGTCGGTAATCGCTATTTCAGTGGGGCACTTGAGCGCAACATCGCCTTCATCCGTCTTAAATGTATGGACCGGGAGGCCTTCCACAAGACCGCCGCCTTCCACACCTCTGATAGCGGCGCACCAGCTAAACTTTGCAAAGGCGTCGGTCAAACGCGTGCCAAGGGCATAGGCGGCATTTCCCCAGAGATATTTACTGCTGTCTGTTCCATCAATATCTTCCTCAAAGCTGAAGGCTTCAACCGGAACATTATCCTGTCCGTAAGGGAGCCTCATCAGGATATGGGGAAGGGCCAGAGAAACATATCTTGAGTCTTCGGTTTCGCGAAATGACTTCCATTTGGCATAATCAGCACTTGAAAAAATCTTGGAAAGATCTCTGGGACCACCGAGTTCTTCAAAGCTGTCCCAGTTAAACAACTGGGGGGCCGCCGCAGAGATAAACGGCGCATGGGCCGCTGCAGAAACCTGCGATATCTTCTCCAGAAGGGCAATATCCTGCGGATGGCTGCTGAACTCATAATCCCCGATCATAGCGCCGTAGGAGGCACCGCCGAACATACCGTATTCTTCTTCATAAACCTTCTTGAATAGAGCGGACTGATCGAACTCGCTGGCCTTTTCCATGTCCTTAAGGAGATCTTTTTTGGATACATTCATCACCCTGATTTTCATCCGCTCCCCGGTCTCGCTCTGGCTGACAAGATATTTCAACCCCCGCCATGAGCCTTCAAGCTTTTGAAAATCAGGATGGTGCATTACTTCATTCAGTTGATCGGAAATCAGTTTGTCTATCTGGGCGATCCTGGAATTAATCATGGCCTCCGTGTCTTTGGAAACCGTTATGGTTCCTTCCATAATCTGCCCGACAAACTCGCCGATGAGATCCTTGGCCCCCGCTCTCTGACTCTCGTCACGGGCCAGTTTCCCCTCTTCTAAGATCTGATCCAGAAGGCTCTTTTCTTCCTGTACTTCTTCTGCCTGAGCCTGCTGCTCTTCCTGCTGATTCTCAGCCATATACATCACCCCCTTTCAGTTATTCGCTTTCTTCCCCTTCCGATTTTTTAACACCCACCTCGGACCCGAGTTTTTCCAGTGAATCAGTGCTTGAGATAACATCCTGAAGCAATTCATCCAGTTTGTCGTTCCCGTCGAGTTTATTGAGCAAATCGGAAAGCCGTTTTCTGGCATCTACCAGTTTGCGCACCGGTGTGATTTGTTCCGCAACACGCTCAGGGTGAAAATCATCTATGGATTTAAACCGAAGTTCTACAGCCATTTTCGTGTCATCATCCGTTAGCTTGTTGTCAGCCCTGAAGGCCAGTCTGGGTTTCATACCGGCAAGCACATTGTCAAAATTGTCCCTGTCAATCTCAACGAATTTTCTGTCCTTGAGTTTGGGTAAGGGTTCATCGGGTTTGCCGGACAGGTCACCCAGGACACCAACGACAAAAGGAATTTCCTTCATTTCAATGGCGTCACCCACCTCCACGTCATAGGTTATCTGAACCCTGGGGGCCCTTACCCGGTCGAGGGTATGTTGTAAACTCTCCTTAGCCATGGTTCATTCTCCTTTCTGCTTGTAAGCATTATTATTCATATTTTATCGCTTTGGTTATATCCTTTGTACACAGTTTTTGGAAAAGTTCAGAGTTGGCCTTGTACCGGTCATCATCAGAAGCCCCTTCCGATGTCAGGCACTGATAATAGGCATCAAGCACTTCGGCAATCCACAGGGGAGATTCCCACTGTTCAAGGCCCAACTGTTCTATCAATGCATGCAGTTCTTCTATCACGGGTCTTGCGATATCCGGCCTTCCTGCTTTAAGACAAAGCCTGGCGATGAGAAGCCGGTACCTGTTTTTATGTCTTACGGAAGTCGCACTGCAAGAGGCATTGAGGAGTTTTGTCAGAGCTTCTTTTACGCCGGATGCCTGCAAGGTATTCAGTGCGTCTTTCCAAAGTTCCTGCTCCATCGAATCGGAATCGCTGGTAATTCCCGAAGGAAACGGCACAGAAGGAGCAGAAAAAGCGCCGATCTCCGGCTGGGGTGCGGATGGAGGCACCGGTTCGGTGGTTTCCATTTCATATTCATCTTGAACAGCCTCTGAAACGCCTTCTGTCCGAGCTTCGGATTCAGCTTCGGATTCAGCTTCGGATTCCGGTTCTGGATCGGGTTCGATTTCCCTCTTCTTTTTTAATATCCGTGAAATAAGAAGGTCGCAGTCTTGGATGGACTGTTTCAGTTCAGACAATCTGGGCGCTTGGTTTCCGAATTTTTCATCCACTGTTTGATCAAAGATTTTGAATTCTTCCACACATGAGGCAAGAACGCTCTCCAACCCCACATAAAACGCCTTTGACGACACGGCGACAGAATTATCAAAATCTTCGGCAGGTAGCTTGCCCTCGGCTATCTTTTCATCACGTGCGGCCTTTTTGCTGTCGTCCACATCACCGTTTTGATTAAGGGTATCTTTTTCATAGCCCACCTGACGGGACTCCTGCCATTGTAACCACGAATAGCCCGATGTTACACTGCGGTCGGTAACCGTAACCTCTTTAATGGGAAACCAGAGATTATTGTTCAAAAACTCAAGAGGCCCTATTCTGTAATCAAGATCGTCTTCATCTATTTCGGGATAGACCGTGTCCCAGAAATTACTCAAAAAACCGGTAAGAATTTTCAGGCCGGCAATCAGTCCTTCAAAACCTTCGGTCCTTGTTAATGCCTCTGTAAGCCAGGCGGCTATTTGAAGATCTTTGGTGTTCTCAGTAAGTGCCTCCACAGAAAGAACAATGACCTTGTCCCAGTCAGATGTTTTGATCTCACGGTCCCAGTCCCCGCGATCCAGAGGATCATCCGCCCGTCTTGCCTCCTTTATCTCATCATAGACCGGAGCATATCGGAGGTTTTCTCCTGCAGGATTGTCCCCTGGGAGCGGGACCAGGATGGCATCGATGTCGATGGTACGCTTCATGTTTTTACTCCGATTGATTTGGCTTAAAAACGGCTTCTTCGATTTCCAGAATTCCGATTTCTTTCTCACCGACCTGGAAAACATGCTGTCCCACGCCTTGGTAAAAACCTTGGCCCAGATCCATCCAATCCGTCATGCGCCCCCGCTTCAGCCGATCATCTTCATGGCGAAACGACTCCGGGTAAAGCACCGGCAGAAAGCAGTTTAAGGTCAGCCCATCCCGGGTGGTAATTTGTGCCGAGGTCCACAAAAGATCCAAAAACGTTTTGGGCCTGGGAACACACAGCTCCCGGAGGAATTCAAAGGGCAACCAGACATATCGTTCATGAACAAACACCTCCAGAAAACAGGATAGTCGGGTGTCCGTATCCCGAAACCCATTAAAATCTTTGCCGTTCAGCGTTCCCGAGACGGGCGGGCGTTGGGTGTGGATCTCCTGGAATATGGTTTGGGCGGCCTGGAACTGCTGGTTATCCAGTTTTTGACAGGCGGTTTTATACTGCTCTATATAGGCTGGAGATTTCGGCAAAAAATCGGGTTGTCCTTGGTTTTGCGTAACTTGGATCCGTTCGATTTCGGCCTGAATCAGGTTCAGATAAACCTGGACCCCGGCCTGCCGGGTCGCGTCCTGGGCAGCGATAATCTCAAGATGGCGTCGGGCTTTGTCCCATTCGCCCAGATAAGCCAGAACCTGAAACAAAAGCGTGCGACTGCTCTGGTCGCCGGGTGAAGATTTAACCGCCTCGACCAATTGACTGCGGGCGTCTGAAAGCTTACCGTCCTGAATAAGGTCCTTGATATTCATTTTAATCAATAATCCTTATTGGTTACAGGGTTACGTTGGTCATCTCAACTACCGAGCATCCGTGTGGGCTGACCAGAGTCCGACAAAATCGCTGGCATTTAAAGACCGGTTAAAAACAGCCAGAAAACGTTTTTCAGGGACTCCACCCAAAAATACCGCATTGGGAACATCTGAACTGTTTACTTTTAACAAAAAGTTCCAACGGCTCGCAATATCAAGGGGATCTTCGTCGATCTGGATGTCAAGGGGTACCAGACATTCCATTTTTTTAGCCAGGCAATCCGCTTTTTCCTTTATTTGATCATTGTCCTTTGAGATTGTCAAGGCGTTAGTCAAAGATTGAAGTTTTCCCTGGTTTCTGCTTTGAGATTTCCATTCCAGCCAGTCAGGCTTAGGGTTCTTAATGGCACAGACCTCATATTCCAGCCCCTTTAAATTTTCAAACCGCCTTGAGGATATGTATTCAATCTGATCCCAGGTTGTTTCAAAAGCATGGGGGAGAAGATCCCAATGGTCTTCCCATCCGTCAAGCATACCATCTCCCATAATAATAAGCGGATAGGGCCGTCCGATACTGTCGCTGCTGTCTTTTGCGACACCGCAAATCAGGTTTCCCTTTTTTATACCTTTGGCCCAAAAGCGCCAGGAATACATACACTGGGTAGAGAGTTGCTTGCTGCTTAAAACCTGATACCCCTTTTCAACCCATCTTTCAAATGCAGCTAACAGGGAGGTGTTCAGGCTTAAACGAAAATAATCCCTTGCCACCGGGTGTTTGCCGCAGGCCGCCCAATTCCATCTGTTTTTGGGTTTTCCTATTCCCAGCATTTTGCAATACTCCGGGGGATTCTTCCAGGCGCCGACAGGAGGAGTTTTAAAACCGGCCGGTGTCCTTTGAATTGATATTTCACGGTTATGAATCTAATTCCTATCCTTTTAAGCGCCGATTCTTCAGCGGGAAACTCACTGCGGTAAAATGTATGCTGGCCGCTTTCAAAATCTTTGATAAACTTCGGAAATGCTTGATATCCTGTATATATTTTTGTAAGAACGATGTCCTCCACTTTTATCGTAAAGATAACATCCCCACAGGTTTGGGGTGACCAGTTGAACGTTTTTTTTACCGGGTAATTTAGATTGACCAATCTTGGCGTTTCTGATGCACATTGAAGTTCCAGGATGGTTTCCTGAGGTCTTATAAAGGCGCCGCTATTGGCTCCCGTGGGAAAGGCTTTTATGGTCACACTATATGTCCCTTTTACCGGTTTTGCCGCTTTTGTGCCTTTGGTTAAGTAGGAGAGAAAGTATTCATTAAAGTCAATATTTTTACCCATCACCTTTTTAGCATAGTACCCTTTTTTCAACGTTCGACTAAGAAAAGGTTCTGCAGGTCCTTTAATGAATTTTATTGCAAAACCGTCCTCCCCCATAAGGAGCTGATTCGTGTCCTTCTGATCCGATACGTCCTGCATTTCCATCAGAACTTCTTTTTCCCATCGGCTTTGGAGGTAACAGGAGGATTCCCTTAAAACGAATTCATGGAAAAAATCTACTGGCCCGGTTACCAGTTCCCAGATTATTTCTGGGTTTGTTTTTGGTTTTATCAAAACGGTTTTTAATTTTCTTAACGCATTTTGAGCCGTATAAAAGGGTGATTGGCTGGTAGCCGGATCTTCACTGTATATTTCAACCGCTATTTTGTAAGCAACAAGACTGGATGCGGATACCGGTGTGATTTCATTCAGGGCGCTTTGATAATCATAAAAGGCTTTGCCGGCAAGCAAGCGAGATTCCATATTCAAAGCACCTTCTGCGGCTGTGCCAATCGCTTGTTTAGTCGGTGTTAATCTTGATTTTACTTTTCTCAAGAGGCCCAGCTTTTCGATGTTATTTTTCTTTATTGCTTCGGCTTGAAGTTTCACAGATTTAAAATCGTAAACAAAATTTACCCATCCGGGGCACTTTTCCCCTTTGGAAAAGGGGTTCAGTTCTTTGGCCATCATTGCGAATAAGGCAAAATAGGGATTCTGATCCGAACCCATTCCGGCAGCAACCTCTTCCCATTTCTCCTTGCCTTTAAGACGATCGGGTCCTTTGGGAAAAACCGTTGCAAAATCATACCAGGCTTGCAAATATTCTTGAGAATACCATTTTTCAAATTTGAGTTTCTGCTCGGCAATGATCAAGGGATCAAAAAGAGCGGACTCAATCTCTTTTAGAAAAAGGTCGATCTGGTCTTTTCCATGGATGGTAAAGGAGGGAAGTACGCTTACATCATTAGGATTTTTCAAACCTTCCCCCCAGAAATCGGCCAAAGTCACCGGCAAAAAAGCCGGATCTGAATTGACCCAACTGATCAGCCAGTTCAAGGTTGCACCTTCAAATGTCAAAATGTGTTTCAGCCAGGTTTGCAGATTGTTCATTTCTTGATTCAAGCTTGCCTTATCCTGCCGCCAGATTAAAAAATAAAGATACAATTGGGTTAGCTTTTTGCTGACTTCTGGGATCAGGTTTTGATCTGCTCCCGATACAAAGGTGTCAAAGGGGGGTTGAGACCGGGATTGAAGTCCTTCAAGGCCTTCACCTAAAATCCGACCATTAATGAGATTGATACGTCTCACCAGATGTGCTGCATATTTTCCGAGGGTTTCCCGGGTAGTAGCGGCAGAAAACAGTGTCATGGTATCCGCCATCTGCTTGTCAAAAGAAACTAAAAAACGATTGCGAAACTGTTTACAAAACTTTTCTTTTAATTTTTTTTCAACATTTCTGCTTTCATTTAATCCAAGCCGCGGAACCCACCAGCTATTATTTTGCCTTTCCGCTTTAGAAACCGCTTTACGAAATTGATCCATGGTAATCGTATCCGATAGGATTTCGCCCTGTAATACCGGCGGCTTGGAAAATTCGTGCGAAACATCCCTGAGCGTTTTTAAGTTTTTCACAAAGGAAAAGCTTAACAGTCCACAGACAGCAACACAAATGGCAACCCAGGAAGTCAGTCCCATATTTCTGGTCAGTCGGCTCCATTCAAGGGTTCGCTGGGTAGGAGAAAACAGTCCCCTGTCGATGGGTAGTATTTTTGAGAAAAAATCATGCAGAAACAATCCTTTATCGGTTCCGGGCAGAACTTCTTTTTCTTCGATAAGACCCAGTTCCTTTAAAAAGTGGGAATACGGACTCCCCTCCTGCTTGCCGCTGCTAAAGAAAAAACCTCGTAAAATCGGCGTTTCCTGATATGGATTTTCCTGAAAAGCACTTCGAATAAAAGCATCCAGACCCGCTTTTAGTTTCTCAAATTCTTCGGGAAACAACACAAGACTCGGATCAGCACCTTTGGACTCAGGCTTGTGAAAAAGGAGGAGCCTTAAATCTTTCAGCCGTTCTCCAAGGGTATGCATTGTGCGGCGGCTAAATTCAGCAGCGTCTTTTGAAAGTTCATGGTTCAAAACGCCCATGGCCTGATCATGGCCTTTTTCAGAAATCCGATCACAAAATTGGGTCATTCCTTGAATTAAATCACACTTTGTCACCAGCACATAAACCGGAAATTTTGCACCCAATACCCGCATCAGTTCATCGATACGTCGGCGAATACTTTTGCCCGACGCCTCAATTAATTCCGGGCCGGTATCGAGTAATTTATCAGCGGCAATGGTCACCACAAGACCATTTAACGGCTCTTTTTTCCTGAATTTGATTAAAAGAGACAAAAACTTTTGCCATTCATCTTTATCGCGGCCCTCATCTACGGGAATGGCATACCGACCGGCGGTGTCGATAAGTATGGCCTGTTCAAAAAACCACCAATCACAATTCTTTGTACCGGAAATCCCGGATGTGCGACTCACTTCAGCAAAAGGCGATGAAAGACGAGCGCTTTTAATGGCGGTAGTTTTGCCGGACCCGCTCTCTCCGATCACCATATACCATGGCAGTACGTAAAGCGGATTACCGTATTTTTTCAGGTGGGATTTCCGCAACGTCTCCATGGCTTCTTTCCAGCGATCCTGAAGTTCCTGTGAGTTTTTCCTCTCTTTATCCCCAAGTGATTTCAGATAGTGTTGATCCTGCTCTATTACCTGATTGACAAAGCGCTCTTCGCGGCGCCGGCCCAGAACTTTTTTAAGGAAAACAAGACCCAAGCCGATACCCACAAGACCCGTAAGGATAAAAAAGCCCACCCACCACGGCCAGCCAATACCCAATACAAGACCGAAAACCAGTAGAACGGCAAAGAGAATCAACGTGACAATAAGAAAGATCTTTATTATCTTTATAATAAGCTGTTTCATTTACGGCACCGTGCTGATAAAAGTTTGTCCGATATTGTTTAAAACAAAACGGTAAATCAAAAACAAAATCCAGTAAAAAACCACTGGAGAGCAAAGGCATATTAAGGTAAACGATGAAAAACGCCTTCTTGTCTTTAAGGGCGCGGCCTCGACAGACTCAGCCGGGTATGACTCCGGAAAAAGTTCCCGTTTGTCAAGGGAGGGTATTCCCAGAGAACTCCCGGTAAGGAGCTTTAGATTCGATGTTTTTAGCTGCTCCAACAGGTATTCATCCCCTTGATGACAGTATTGTCCGGTAAAATTCATAGCCAGGCAGAGATAATAGACCTCTCTCACATCTCGCTGGTGAGGACCTATGGTGTTAAGCCGCTCGAAAAAAATCTCTCCGGCATCCGCGGTATGGTAATACAGGCGCTGAAGCTGTTCCCGCTGCCACTGTGCTCTTCCCTTCCATGAGGAATTCATAATAATTTCATCAACCCATGCAAAAACCGCAAAACGAGCCAAATCATAATCCTCCCTGGGAACCGTTCCATCGTCAAGATATTTTTCGCTTTGTGTGATAAGACGCTGGATGTCGGTTCTAACCTGATCGTAGGAGGGTTGTTTTTCAGCTCCCGATTTTACCAAGTAGGCGATATAAGCGATGATGTTAATAAAGCAGTCGATCAGACGCATATCTAGGTCCTCCTCACAACCATAAGTTCCGCCTTCAAATCCTGTGGCGCTGCATCCCAGTAAAGTGCGAGATTATTCCCCTTTTGTACCTGATCCCACTGATCGCTATGGTGGTCGATCTGAAAATATATTGAATGTGCCCGCCGCGGCAGTTCCTGCGGAGGGATTGCAAGGTGATCGAGTTTTATCCCGGAAAGGGACCGGGCTATCAGAATGGGCAGCGTCTGCCTGGAGCTCAGCTTGGCGATCTTTCCCATGGTTTGAAGTACATTTTTAGGATCGGTCTCTGTTTCAAAAACCAGGAAAAATTGGTTTCGCCCTTCAAAGATTGTGGGCGGTAATTCTGCGGAAAAATAGGTCCCGTCGTACAGTAACTGAATAATATATTCCGGACCGGCGGTGATTTCGTCCAATAGCCGGGTAATCAGTAGTTTTGCGCCCGAAAAGCATTCCCATAAATTTTGATGGTCGTAACCCAATAAAAGCGAAGTTCCATGCTCTTGTTCTCCATTTACGGAAATATTTCCGGAAAATGAAGATAATTCCCCAATCACTTGTCTTAAAACAGAATACATTGACCATGGGTGGATTCTTTTGGTTTCGGTCAAATGCGTTAGAAGTGGTATATAACGGTTCAACGATCTTAATGCCAAAAGATAGACCATGTCTTTTGTCCCGAATTCCGCGCTGTGGATTCCCCTTTCCCGTTTGTAAGTTTCAAGCTGTCGTCCACGGGAGGAGATCTGGTCCCTGATTTCCGGAACAAGTTTGTTTAAAGTTTCAGACCCGGAAATGCATAGACAGGGGGGGATAAACTGTTTTGAAAGAACTATTTCGTCGCCATCTTTTTCCAAACAGGCAAGCGGGATAAGTTCATAATCTCCCAGAAGATCCATTTCCGTTTCCCAAAATATTTTCAACACATAGTAAAGCCTTTTTACCTCAGCCGATGGACCATTCTGATGTAAATCCTGTATCTCTTCAGGTTGGGTAGTAGTGACAAATCGGGTAGTAACATCAAAAAGATTATTGAGGCTGGACAAGACCGTTACATTTTCTCCGGCATCATTCCATTTTTTAAGGCCCACATACACCGTAAAGGTTTTACCCCCTTCTTCCCATGCCGATTCAAAGGATCGGGCCTCTATCACGGCATTATCCGGGAAACCCGTATAGGTCATATCCGGGAATAAAAAATTTCCACTTAAAAGATCAAAGGAACGATTTCCAAGAGCTGCTTGCTGAATCTCAATATCACCGATTCCCCAAAAATGAGGATTGATAAATCTGTGGAAAGGGATCAGCAATGATTGATCATAAAGATCTTTAAGCTGAAAATGCTGGGGCTGTAAAAAAAGGCCTTGATGCCAGAAAATCGGTCTTCTCATATTTCTATTTTCCTCCCACGGTTTCTATCTGCTGCGGCCCTAAAATCAGTTCAATATTCAAGGGGCCGGGTTTTTGAATCCTTTTGCGTTTAAAAAACCCCTTTTCCTCCACCACAACCGGAATATCGAACAGCCGTATCATACGATCTTTCCGAAGCGTAAAATATCCTGCAACAATAGATAGATATTTGGCCCCCTCGGCTCGATCCAAAACAAAATTCATATCCTGTCCCGGGCGAGCAATCAATTTTTTTGATGTGGCCACCGCAGAATCAAAAAGCCCGCATTCCAATAGGTTATAAATTCCGTCATTATCCCCGGCAAGCTGGTTAAATGCATTTGGATCTTTTAACTGATATACACAGACATAAAGTGTATGCGGTGTTCCTTCCTCCAAATTTAATTTTGGATCAGCCTTAATGTGCAGCTTGATCGCCTCTTTTTCATATTGCCACTGAGGAGGTAGAAGCGGCTGGGATGCACATGCATATATCATTGAACTAACCATCACCAAAAACAGGGCATTAAGATAATGTTTCAATTTTACCTCCTTATTTTTCCATTAAATTTTGGCAGTTTTTTTCAAATTCTCGTAAAAATTCCTCCATGAATCGACCGGATTCAAACCACTTTTTTATCCTACGAAATTTTTCTTCGTATATTTCATAATATTCTGCTTTTCGGAGGGGACCGATCTTCAGCCCCCCGCCTCCTTGGGCAGAGATTCGGTCCGGATCAATTTCTTCAAGTATTTGGCCCACTTTAATCTGAGCAGTTTTTTTAAAGGAATGCTGGACCGTTAAAAAAGCTTCGTTTATTTGTCCGAGGTAGCTTTCCAGTGATTTTGTCTGTTCGTCTCCTTCAAGGTGAAAACCGATGACCTGACGGATGGTTTGGTCTCCGAAAGTCTCTCCGGTTAGCGTCATATTAATAACGCCAATTAACTGATTCAACGAATCAAAAATAGTCTTCAACGATTCCGCCAACCGTTCTATGAGTTCTGTTGAAGAAAGATCGGTCCCGGAAACATCTCTTCCCAGCAAAAATGAAAATGTCCGGGGTATTATACTATTATCTATCCTGATTGGGTGCCTGCTGTCAAATTCATCAATCAATTTATTTAGCACATCTAAACTCTCGGGTCCGGATAGTTCTTTGAACCTGTTAGTTAAGAATTTTTCAATCTGCTTTTCCGACTGATTCTTATCTGAAATATAAATGTTTCTGATTTCATTTGCCAACCGGTCTATGGGTATGGGATCGCTCATGGCATTACTTATTATTCTCTTTTTCGCCGGTAACGCTTTTTCCCGGAAGGATAAGAAGGGTCTCTTCCAGGAATTCGTCTGGTTCTGACGGTTCAGCTTTTTTATGTTCACGGGTCGTCATTTCATCCGGCACACTGCCGCCTTTTATGGTGTCTTCAGGTCCTGAATTTTGCCGGGAAGGACTCGGGGGGACCTCAGAACATCCTAATGAGCCCTGCTCGGGGGAGATAATGACGGTTTCCGGAAGATCGTCTTCCTCAGGCGGAGATGATGGCGGCACATTTTGTCCCAAGCCATCCGGTGAAAAAATAACCGTATCTTCCATATCTTCATCATAGTGATCAAGTTTGTCAGCTGTTCCCGGTGGTTCCAGCCCTTCAGGCGTTAATATTAGAGTTTCATCCAAATCGTTTTCCGGAACCGGAGGCGCCTCGCCCGGTTCTTCTTTTTGTTCAATGCCGGTTAATTTTTCTGCCAATTTATCATCTGAAGAAATGATGACGGTTTGAAACACATCGGAATCTTCTTCAAAATCAGGCGCTGTTTTATCGTCTGTAGTGTCGTCTATTTCCGGCAAAACACGGCTTATTTCCAAATCATCCGATGACGTTTCCTCCTCTTCTTGCCGGGTATTCATAATTTTCTTCAGTATATTATAAATGATTTTATCGTTGGCTTCAGATTCTTCAGCGGGGACAGAGGGTTCTGTTGAAAACAGGCGGTCCTTTATTTCTTGTCTGAGTTGCTCCAGCTCATGTCCGAATTCCTCTATCGACCTATCTCTTGAGCCAAGCATGCTGACCTCAAAAAAATGGAACCCCAAGCCCAGCGACGCTTTCCAGAATTTATGCCAATCCTGTTTAACAGATAATATATCGGGATTGAAAAAAATATTTTCAGGAGATAACACCTCAAGAAACCCGGATTCCAGATAATTTTCAAAGTTTGCATCATCCTGGGTTTTAATCTTCTCCATAACCTCTCCCAGAACAGGATATACCTGGGAGACATCCTGTTTTCTGTTGACAAGCAGCGTATAAAACCAGATGAACCCCAAAAGATGAAAACCGTATGATCGGGGCAATTGCGGAATTGATGTAGACGGCAGGTCGGAGCCGATTACGTCGAATAACTCCACCTTGAAATTCCAGAAACACGGAAGCAGACTGTTTTGATCGGACAGGTTGACCCAGATTCTATCCATGGATAATCCAAACTCGGGATACTGGAAACTATCGAGTCCTGAAAAAATAGCCTTTATAAGTTCACCAAGGAAAGAGAGTTTTAAATACAATACTTCCAGGAAATATCGATCTTCATTTTGAAAGAAAAAGGGCGTGTGAATAGATCGTTTCTGTTTTAAACCTTTCAGACAGTTTAATCTGCCCGACTGTTGTTTTTCTTTGAGACGGTCTTCTGTCTCTTTAAATGAGGCACCTGAAATTAAAGATAAAAAATCGAGCCCATTGACCAAACCGGCTTTAAAAATCAGCATATAAAAAGGATAAAAAGACAAGGGAACGATTCTCGAAACCGCGAGACCGTCGGGACCGTAGCACTCTTGATGCCTGATGCAATTTACACATGGCAATTGACCGGCAAAATTTTTATTTCCGTTTAATTGATGAAATTTTTTTATTAATTCGTATCGATCTTTTAAAAATGCCGGATCGTTGTCATCCAATGAGGATACATAAAAATCGGGTTTTTCCTTTGAACCGGTGCATGACGGACAAAACAGATAGCGTTTGAGAGACTCGGAATAAGGCCGGAGTCCATATCCCTGAAGCATGCTGTCATTATAACATTGTTGTAAAACCATACCACAATTTGGGCACAAAGGGTGAAAATAGGCCTGCTTAAATTTACAATAAAGTAACGGCTGAAACGGAAGCAGTGCTCCGTTTTTATCGATCTGATCTTTTAATATCAAGGGAGCAGAGCCGGATTTTTCACGGGAATAAAAGGTAAATGCGTTCTGCCAGTACCGGTCAATCGCCCGGTTGTCAAGAGGCCAAAGTTCATCTCTCGACAGAGAATGTTCATCTTTCTGAATCAATAAAAATACCGGTTCAATATTCGTTCCGGCATCCGTTTTAATCCTTGCTTCAATGATACGTGCAAAGGGTCCTGATTCGGATACAACCCAAAAAGGCAAGGAGGATTTTTGATGGATAGAATCATCCGGATCGCCAACCGATACTTTTATATGAAATTTAGTTCCATCAGTCTTTAGATAGGGAATCAGAGAGGGTGTCTTTATTATATCAATTATATCATTCACTCTGAAATTCCTCATTCGTTAGAAAAAGATCCGGTGTGGAAACGATTTGTTAAACTTTTTTATTGATGTTTTTGTTGCTGATTTTATTTAAAAAAACATCTTTCATATAGTTAAATTTATTATAATTATATATATTTGTCAAGAATCTTATTAAAAGATGCAGATGAGCCTATCTTTTGGATCTTCTTGTTTGCACACACATAGGTTGTATGATATTTTTAATACCAAAGATTGGAGGATCTCTGATGAGACGTACGAATATCGTACTCGATGATAAACTAGGGTTTTAAAATTTAACAATATTTCACCCATACCCGTTACTGATTTTTCATTGGATCTAACCTATACCCTTACCGGAGCGCCGACGGGTATTTATAAGTTCCAAACAACGGTCAATGATAAAAATTCAGCCAAGAGCACCCAATTTGATACTAAAATAGAAATAAGATAATCCCAATTCAGATAGAATGAGTATCCATCATATTCATCAGCCCAAAGAATCAAACAATCAGACATATTCGTCGAATCAGCGCAACTTGTTGATTGCCTTATTAATCACGGCCATTGTCATGATCGCTGAAATAATCGGTGGCCTTCTGGCCAACAGCCTCGCCTTGCTCAGCGATGCCGGGCATATGTTAACCGACATAAACTTTAGCTCACTTTAAACTTTAGTTCACTTCAAACTCTTGCAGCGATTCTTCAGGCAGAGCCATAGAACTCTGACCCCCGCAATGCGGGACAGGCATGGCCCAGAGGAACAGGTTTTTCAAAGCAAAATAAAAAGGTCTCTCGAAAATTTTCATGAAATATTCGGGTTAATGGGATGGGAAAACAATGGTCATTAAATTTAACGTTCTCTTTTATAGCTCTATTGCCGGGTTATCAACCATTTTGGGAATTATACTCGTACTCCTTAATGAGAGGCTGGTTCTTAAATACTCCCATTATGTGAATTCCTTTGCTGCAGGGTTAATTTTGGGGGTTGCTTTTTTTCATCTCTTTCCCGAATCACTGGAACTTTCTAAAAACGCGTTACTCTTTATATTAATAGGTTTTCTTGTCTTTTACTTGCTGGAAAATGTGATGGTACTCCATTCGGGCTCTGAAATCCATTTTAAGGGAAAAAAGAGTTCTCGCCATGCTAAAGGCAAAGTCATGTTCTCCGGCCTTTTTTTTCACTCTTTAATTGATGGGATCATTATCGGGAGAGGTTTTGAAATAGATTTTAAGTTGGGGTTGCTAACTTCCTTGG
>CAZDAB010000002.1:0-24703 GCA_964502855.1 uncultured Desulfobacteraceae bacterium
TGTAGTTGCTGATTATTTATGGAGCGGTTAAATTAAAAAAACTCCCCGACCCCTCTAATAATTAGGATGCGCCCCTGATGTTCTTTTTTATTTATGGAAACTCAAATTGTGGTATGTTTATTAAATTGGAAAATACACATATGAGGAATGACCATGCTTAAAAACACATTCATTCACATTCCTGGCATAGGGAATATTACAGAACAGCGATTATGGGAATCTGGAATTCAGCACTGGGATCAATTCACCGGTAATCACCCAATCCGCCTTTCACCGGCTAAGAAGGATACCATAGCCACTCATATTGAACAGTCGTATCAGCATTTAAAGACCGGAAACCCCAATTATTTTTCAGAATATTTGCCGGCGAATTTACACTGGCGGTTTTTTCCTGAATTCAGAGACTCAATTGTATATCTTGATATTGAAACAACCGGATTGGAAAGTTGGAGCAATAAAATAACAACGATTGCTTTATATGACGGCAATTCAATCTATCATTATGTCAACGGACAGAATCTTGATGATTTTGTTGATGACATTAAAAGATACAAAGTCATCGTCACATACAACGGAAAAAGTTTTGATGTCCCATTTATCGAGAGCTATTTTAAAATTACACTTAATAGTGCTCATATCGACTTGAGATATATTCTCAGCAGCCTGGGGTACACCGGCGGTCTTAAGAGCTGTGAAATTCAATTGGGAATGGACCGGGGAAATCTATCTAACATAGACGGTTATTTCGCCGTCCTGCTTTGGTTTGAATACCAGAAAAATGGAAATCAAAAGGCGCTGGAAACATTGCTGGCATATAATATCCAAGATGTTTTGAACCTGGAGAATTTAATGGTAATCGCCTACAATTTGAAAATAAAGAATACACCGTTTTATGAAAATCAATTGCCGGACCCGGTTTTTTTGCCGGAAAATCCGTTTAAGGTTGATCTGGAAACTGTGGAGAGGATTTCGCTATTAAGATTTTAATATGAAACGCCAACAGAATCTTGCTTTTTGACCCCGCTTCCGTTCCAAATTTCAGTGGTACGACTTGAAAAATATCCGAAAGCGTGCATAAATTAAACCTAAGTTGAGCGATTTTTTGCGAAGAGATGTGTTGAGATCTTGATGCATAAGGGTTCGCGAAAACCGCAGGCATACCCGTGGATATGTCGAGGATTTTCGCGGATCCTTGATGCGCAAGAGATCGGTGCAGATCAAGTAAAAAATCGCTCAATTTAGGTTGAAGCATCGATTTGTATAAAGAACCCACTTGTATTACAGGGAATCGTTTGGCGAGCCATGAATATTCAACGGTTAGATCTTATGTTGGGTGAGGACTGATTATGGAACATCATATTGCGATTATCGGTGCCGGCCCACGGGGTACCTATTGCTTGCGCAGGATAACCTTGTACCTGAAAAAACATCCGCTTAAGCACCCGGTTCATGTTCATATCATTGAAAAATCGGGCAATTTTGGCGGCGGCGGTATTCATTCCGTTACTCAGCCGGACTATCTTTTGTTAAATACCATCGGCACCCAGATCACGGCTTTTGGTGACGACGACCACGAAGCGCGCGCTTCCGAAGCCAGAAAAACCCTTCACGGATATCTGGTGGATCAGGGAATTTCCATTGGCCCCAATGACTATCCGTCGCGGGCGCAGCACGGGAGATATCTCGCCGACATGATGGACTGGACCCAAGCGCATCTTCCTTCGGGTGTTTTTGTTCATCGCCACCGTGCCAGGGCAATTGACATCGAATCCGGTCCGATTGCCGACCCGCAGATTGTTCTGGATAACGGCACTTCCATTCCTGCTGATGAGATAATACTGTTGACAGGGCATGGCAAAAACCGGGTGTTACCCGGATCCGGACCCGCAGCCTGGACGTCTTTTTCAGAAAACCAGCAAAAAAAGGGAAATCGCACAAGTTACGTTCACCTGGTCTATCCTATAGACGCAAAGACCCGGCATGTGGAACCCGGAGATTTTGTTTATGTTATCGGCATGGGTTTGACGGCCGTGGATGTTGTCAAAACATTTACCATCGGCAGAGGCGGCAAATTTGAACACGGTGGATATATCCCGAGCGGCCAGGAGCCATTTATCATCTTGGCCTCACGACTGGGCCTTCCTTACTCGGCCAGGGCACACAATCAAAAAACCGATCAGTACAAAGGTAAAATACTCACGCCCGAAACGGTTTTAAAACTGAAAGCGCAACAGGGCAAAGTCGATTTTGAAAAAGACCTGATGCCGCTCATCTTACTGGAAATGGAATATGTCTATTACACGACGTTAATGGGAAAACAGATGGGGGATCAATTTTTAAACTGCGCTTCAGATGAAGCGCGCAGACGATGGATTGCCGAAAATGTTGCCACGGAAGACCGGTTTTCGTGGGAAGATCTTGAAAATCCATTCAGGGAAATCCAATCACAAACACCGCCCGGTCACCCCTGGTTTTCTTCCATGGAAAAATATACCCGTTATGTCATAGAGTATCTTCGGCGTGACATAAAAGAAGCGGAAAAAGGCAACCTTACCAGCCCGTTAAAGACGGCCGTGGATTCAGTATTGCGGGATTTGCGCGATACATTGAGGCGGGTTGTTGATCGTGGCGGACTGACGGCCACCTCTCACCGTTACCTTGATAAAGTGTTTAACCGTGTCAATAATCGTGTTGCCGTGGGCCCCCCGGTGTCGAGCACACGGGAATTGTTGATACTGGCGAAAATGGGGTTTGTTTCCTTTTCCGGCCCAACGCCGAAATTAAGCATGAATGAGGATACCGGCGAGTTTCTCATCGAGAGTGATCAAGTGGCAGGATCGGTCCGGTCCGTGCAGCATGTACTCAACGGCAGAATCCACGGTGTGGATAATAAACACGACAGCTCGCCGTTGATTCAGAACCTTTTCAGGCGGGGAATGATACGAACCTTTGTCAACACGGATTAGACCGGCGTTTACCCACTCGGTGGTCTGGATGTGACCGATGATTTCAACCTTATCGGCAGCAACGATCGACCGCAACCCCATGTGTGTGCGCTTGGAATTCCGGTTGAGGGCAAATTCTGGTTCAACGCGGCAGATGCCCGGCCGGATGTAAATTCCAATTCCATTGCCCAGCTGAGCAGATGGGTCGAAACGGCGGTATCCCGGCTAAAAACCAAAGAAGGCGCTAAACCCTGATCGGTTATCTGTTTTATTGGGACCAATATCTAATTTCAAATGGAAAGAATGATTTCTGAAGCTATTTCTTTTAGCACATTTATTTTTGCAGGCTTTGATAAATATTTTAAATGATTTTCATCTAAGAAAGCCTTTATTTCAGGGGAAAGGCCGCCGGACAGAAAAAGGAATCTTTTCTTTAAAGTGGGAAATTTCGCTATAGACTTTTTGTAAAGGGAAAGCCCATCCATTTCATTTCTACCTCGTCAACTTAATCACAAAAAACCCTGAATTGGCCCTTTTGACCAGCATGACGACGGTATCGCCTTTTTTCACCTTTCGAGTCGCATCTTCGTAATCATCCACCGTGCTGATCGATCGGTGATTGATCTCTTTGATGATGTCGCCGACTTGAATACCTTCGTCGTGTCCCCGGCTTTCGGGTTGAACAGCCGTTACCACCACCCCTTCGGTTTCCTGTATATCGAATTTTCGAGCGATTTCCGGAGTCAGGTTTGAAACCCGTATGCCGAAGGCTTCCTGTTCTTTATAAGGAATACTGCGGGAAGCCCTATCCCCTTGCTGTCTTTTGACAATTTTGACTTTAAAGGTTTTCTCCTTACTGTCACGCAATACCGTTATTTTGACCACTTCACCGACATGAAAACCGGCGATGATGCGGGTCAGTTCTCGGCTGGTTTCAATTTTCTCGCCATTGACCTCAAGAATAATATCCTTTGACCGGATTCCGGCCTTATCCGCAGGATCTCCTGGAAAAACTTCAGATACCAGCACGCCTTTTTTATCTTTAACCCCATAGTACTCTGACATTTCATCGGAAATATCCTGAATGCCGATGCCGAGCCAGCCTCTTGTCACTTCACCTTCTTCTTTGAGCTGTTTGATGACCCCTTTAGCCATATTTACGGGAACGGCAAATCCGATCCCCTGTCCGCCGGCGATAATGGCGGTGTTGATTCCAACCACGTTACCTTTTAAATTGATCAATGGGCCGCCGCTGTTGCCGGGGTTGATGGATGCATCGGTCTGGATAAAATCATCATAAGGACCCGAGCCGATGACCCGGCCTTTGGCGCTGACAATCCCCGCGGTTACGGTATGCTCCAAGCCGAAGGGGCTTCCGATGGCCACCACCCATTCTCCGACCTTAACGGAATCCGAATCGCCCAGTGTGACAACAGAATAGCTGCTGTCGGCTTTTATTTTAATCAGTGCAATATCCGTGCTGGGGTCCCGCCCGATGATTTTGGCGTCATATTCTTTTCCAGAGTTCAGCTTAACCTTAATTTCGTCCGCATCGGCGATAACATGATTGTTGGTAACAATATAGCCGTCTTTGTCAATGATGAATCCGGACCCCAGACTTCGCTGCTTGAACTGCCGCTGCTGTTCATCACCGAAAAATTTCTCAAAAAAATCCTTAAAAGGATCTTGATCCCTCCACGGGCTTTGATGAAAATGGCGGAACACCAGCCCGCCGCCCTTGATGGTTTTTACGGTACTGATATTGACCACCGCCGGACTGACGCTTTCGGCAAGTGCGCTGAAGCTTTCGGGGATTGTTGATTGACCCCATGACATGGCCCAGGCATTTACGGCCGGGTGGGAAATTGAAATTGCTAAAATCAAGGCTGTTATAATCACAAACGCCACAAAAGCCTTTCTTGTTGTTACGTTGTGTTTGCATATAAAATCATCCATCGGAGTTCTCCTTTTTTCTTTCGAGATCTTTTGGTAGGGGTTTAAATCTGATGAACTCGTAAAAAGTCCGATTTAGACGGTTTCGTAACAAGTTCAAATTCAAGGCGTGCAAATTTTGTAATCATGAGGCGTACTTATCGTACGTTGAATGATTGCGAAATGCAGCACAACGCAGAAGTTGGACTTTTTACGAGACCGTCAAATCTGTTACCGCCTTTTAATAGCGCAGTGCTTTTGAAGATACCGTTTTAAACGGCGAATTGCCGCTCCGAAAGCAAAGTGTATAGAAAAATAAAGGTTTTCGAAACCTGATCCCGTTTCAGAATCTTGTTTCACAGTAATGATATTACCCGGTACATCTATGGTTATCGTTACATGATAGAGACGATTTTTTTGATGATGTGTTCCTGACTGGTCGAGTACAACCCTGCAATGCTCGATGTAATTGCTGAACCGGTTAAGTTTGGCGGCCATGTTATGCACAAAATCTTTGATATGTTCTCCTTCGAGATCATGACGAAAACATAAATCCAGCGGGAATCGCACGGCCACGGGTTCTTGTTTTGATACTGGGAGCTGCGCTTTCTCGGAAATCAGTCCCAGGGGGAAGATTTGACTGATTGTGAAGAGGAGGTCATCCATGTCGAAAGGTTTGGTAAGTATAGCCGCAGCTCCCAAGCGCCTGGACAGGTCAAGAGTTTCCTTATCCGGAAAGGCGGTGATCAAAATCATTGGCGGAAAATCATCGAATTCCTTTGCAGCCTCAAGAACTTGAAGACCTGTGACTCCCGGCATGCGAATGTCTGATATGATTAAATCAAATCCGTGAAAGTTTTCCAAAGGTCCCAGAAACCCGAGATGCCTTATAAGGTCGTTTCCATTTTTGATCGAGATAACGTTACATCCCTTTTTTTGTAAATACCATGAAAGCATCCTCCGCATCTCAATATCATCCTCTGCAAGCAGTATTCGTAATGGAAAATGTTTATAATAATAAAAATTTTGTGGGTAATGATTTGTTGCAGATCGCGTGCTATATTCTTCTTTAAGCATATCCGTCTCCTGAAATTTCGATTGCGCTTAACGGAATCGATCCCGGTTATACCGAAGGCGGCAGGATCGCATGCACCTTCTTCAGCAGTTCCTCTATATCGAAAGGTTTGTCAAACAACGCCGCTGCCCCCAACCGTTCAGCCTGCATATGGGTTTCTTTATCTCCGAATGCCGTGATCAGGATTATTGGTGGAAAATTATCCAGTTCATTTGCACCCATCAAAATCTCCATTCCGGTTATGCCGGGCATTCTAATGTCTGAAATAATCAGATCAAAATTTTTATGTTTTTCGCCGGGCAGAAAGAAGGATGAAAGCATGTCGAGAAGGGATATTCCACTCGGACATTCGGTGACCCGGTAATCTTTTTTTCGAAGCATCAATGCCAATAGGCTGCGCATTTCTTCATCATCTTCCGCCAACACTATACTGAATGAATTATTGCCATGAGTCTTTTTAGATAGCCGGTATATGTTGCTTTTCTTCTCCATGGTCTTCTCCATCTCAGGTTTTCTTGTTTATAAAAATTCAGAACGCGAAACTTGATTTAAAATGTCTTTTCCCGATGCTTTCTTAAACAGACATTCAGCAAATAGTGTGCCAGAATATACCATCAAAAGATACATCTATTCAAAAAGATCGTAAAAGGTATTGGGATTGTTAATCAATGTGGATTCTGTCAGGCTCAATCTTTTTCTCATTGCATTTGATGTCCGGCCGGTGTGGCGGGGTATTTTGCTTCACCGTGGCAATATGCCCCGGCATTGACATGTCGTGGGTGGTTGCCGGCCGGATGTTAGAAGCGGAACTATTCATGTATTTTGGAGGTACTTTTGAAATGACTCATGGGCAGAACATTACCGTAAACATCAATCAAACTTGTAATGCCGAAGTTTGCGATACAAGGTTTTACGATCCAACCCCAGTACTCTTGCCGCCAAAGTCTTGTTGCCTCCGACCGTTTTCAAGACATGAAGAATGTATCGGCGCTCAACTTCCTGGATCGAAACGAGTTCGCTTGGGTTGTCACTTCCAACAAGAAAGTGAGAGGTTTTATAATCACGTATTTTTTCCGGAAGATCATCAACAGAGATTTTTTCATATCTGGTTAATACAACAGCTCGTTCAATGGTATTCCGAAGTTCGCGTACATTGCCGGGCCATGTATAATTTAGAAGTTTTTCTGAGGCCGCATTTGATATGCCGGCGATTAGTTTTTCTGAACTTGTGGCGAACTGTTCAACGAAATGCCGTGCAAGAAGAAGAATGTCGGTTCCACGCTCCCGAAGCGGCGGAAGATCAATCTGAATGACATTTATGCGATAATACAGGTCTTCACGAAACCGACCTTCTTCAACGGCTGTTTCAATGTCACGATTGGTTGCGGCAATGATTCGCACATCAAAAGCTACTTCCGAGGTGCCGCCGATTGGGCGAACGCAGCGTTCTTCCAGGGATCTAAGGAGCTTGGGTTGAAGGGCCAATGGAAAATCACCGATTTCATCAAAAAAGAGGGTTCCGCCGTTGGCCTGAAAAAAGAGCCCTTTGTGTTCTGTTTTGGCATCGGTAAACGCGCCGCTTTTATGACCGAAGAGTTCACTTTCCAACAGTGTATCCGGCAGGGCGGCACAGTTGACGGCAACAAAAGGGCCTTTATGTCGGCGGCTCCGCTTGTGAAGCGCCTGTGCCACAAGCTCTTTTCCCGTTCCGGTTTCTCCGGTAATGAGAATAGAAGTTTCAGTGTCGGCAACCCGTGCGAGTCGATTAAGTAACTTATGCATGGGGGGACTTTCGCCAATCAGTTCATTGAATCGATGAGATTTTTTGAGCGCTTCACCCAGGAGTCTCACCTTTTCTTGAAGGCCTCGGTGCTTTACCGCACGGTCTAAAGCAAGAACAAGAAATTCCGTATCGATTGGTTTGGTAACGAAATCGTATGCTCCTGCGCGAATAGCAGCAATGGCGGTCTCCATGCTCCCGAATGCGGTGATGACAATTACCGGCATATCGGACCTGTTGGCAACGATTCGTTCGCAAAGCTCGATTCCGTTTATGTTTGGTAGATTCAGATCTGCCAGGAGAACGTCAAAAGATTCCGTCTTTAGAGCGTCAAGCGCTTTTTCGGCGGAGATGTACCATGTTGGATGGAAGCCGTGCCGTTTGAGATCATCTTCAAGCATCTCACACATCATTTGTTCATCATCAACGATCAGGATTTTTCCGCGCATCCGTCACCCTCCAGTGGTATATAAATTGTAAAACAGCTCCCCTCACCGACCTTGCTCTTAACATCGATCCATCCGCCGTGTTCTCGAACGATGCCATAGGCAATGGAAAGCCCCAATCCGGTCCCTTCGCCCACATTTTTAGTTGTAAAGAAAGGCTCAAATAGATGGTTGATATTGTTTTCAGAAATACCCTTTCCTTCATCTTTAATAGATATCGCCACATAATTTTGTTCCCGGCCACTACTTAGAGTCGGATGGCATAAGTATTTCATATGGAGCCCTATTTCCAAATGTCCGCCGTCAGGCATGGCTTGAATCCCGTTCATCACCAGGTTGATCAGAACTTGCTGAATCTGAAACGGGTCCATTGAAATTAGGGGTATGTCGTCATTTTTTAAAAGCTCGAGTATGATCTTCTGTTTTTCTGCGGTTGGTTTCAGCATTTCTATTACTTGACCGGTTAGATTTTTAAGATCAGCAGGTGACTTTTGAGGCGCCCGACGTCTGGCAAAATCGAGCAACTGTCGAATAAGCTTTGTCATACGTTCTGCCTGCTCTTTAATGATTTTGCAGCATACGGTAATGTCTTCTTTTTTCAGATTTTCATTGATGACAAGCTTGGCTCTTCCTGAAACAACGTTAAGAGGGGTACCCAGCTCATGGGCGATCCCCGAAGAGAGGCGACCGAGCGTGGCCAGACGTTCGGCGTGGCGCAATTGCTCAAGTGCTGCGATTCGAGCTTCAGTCTCTTTGCGGACAGCTTCTCGTGATGCTGCAAGCTGTGCGCACATTTGATTCATTGCGTTTCCCAGACTGGACAGTTCATCCCGTCCACGAACAACAACTCGCTCTGAAAAATCGCCTTTACTAATCTGACGGGTGATTTCCACCAGTCGATTCAACGGACGGCCGACAAATCTAATACCCAGCACCCACAACATGATGAAGCCTAACAACGCCATCAGGATGCCGAGTATGATAGATCCTAATATCGTTTTATGGATATAGTTCTTTAACTTAGATAGAGATTCTGAAATTTCAAGAGCGCCATACACGTCACTGCTAATTTCGACCGGTACATAAGTGAAGAGATGACCGGAACCGTTATTGTCCATTTTTTTCACCGAAATCTCTTGTCCGCGCGATACCGGAAACAATTTTTCCCGGGCCACATGGGGCATATAAGGGCCACCCGATAGATCACCCAGCCAAACCCACCGAATCCTCATATGATTTTCTTTTCTATCCACCCTTTTGATAAGTTCCAGAGCCCGATTTCGGCCAACCTCATGCCAGGTGTCAAGTGTCAATTCCTTGACCGTGTTTCCCAGCAAATAAGCGTTTCGCTTCATATCATTGTCAAACAGGTTTATCTCGCGCTTGACGGAAATGTATCCATCAACAACCAAAAGGGCTATGATTCCCAAAAAAATTAAACTCATGATTTTTATTGTCAGTTTCATTTGATCCCTCGTTTATGGCCAAAAGAAAATAGGGCACATCCTATATCACGACCCCTTTCCAAGCCGCCTTGATTTCCGAGCGGTCGAAGTCCTTTATTCGGATATGGGGGAATACGCCAAACAGGGCGATCCTGTTCTGTCCTTATACCCGCCGGGTTTGACCCCTTTTATTACCTTGAATAACCGGCTGTAATTCTGCAATTATCGCATTTGCCGGAGATGCAAGGCATCGAGCGTACAGCCCGCAAATCCTTAGAAGTTGTTTCAAAACCTTCAATCAGGTTCAAAGTCAAGGCGGGGCGAGGGATTCAAGCGCAGGAATATATTTAATATTTCGAGTATTGAATCCCTCGGTCCAACACAGAAATTGGGCCTGAGGGGAGGTTTTGAAACCACTTCTAGAAAGCCGGAGACCCTTTACCAACCCATGGGAATGGGGAGCTTTGGGGACAAATCACCCCCTGCTTAACGCCTCTAATTCCTCCCAACGTTCATAGAGCTGCTCAACTTTCTTTTGGGCCTCCTGGTGTTCGGCATATCTTTTTGCCAATCGATCCGCGTCGCACATGATTTCAGGATCATGAAGCTGTCGTTTCAAATTATCCGCAATACCTTCTGCCTTTTCTATCTGTTTTTCAATCCGGTTCAATTCCTTACGCTCTTCGTAGGCCAGCTTCTTCGGTTTCTTATCCGGGGGGCTTAGTGAGGTTTCACCGGACCGGGATGAGGCGGGCAGCCCGTCTTTTCTGTATTGAAGCCATTGGTCATAATCCGCGAAATATTCCGCGCCGCCGTCACCATCCAGGTAAAGCAATAGATTACAAAGACGCTCCATGAGAAACCGGTCGTGCGTAATGAGAACCATGGCACCGGGAAACTCCTCCAAACTCTCTTCGAGCACTTCCAGGGTGGGGATGTCCAGATCGTTGGCGGGCTCGTCCAATAGCAGAATATCCGCCGGTTGCAACATCAAATTGGCCATAAGAACGCGGGCCTTTTCTCCACCGGAGAGTCCGGAAACCGGCATGTCCAGCTGATCTTTCTGAAAGAGGAATCGCTTGGCCCAGGCGGTCACATGGACAGAGCGCCCCTGATAGTTAACCGTGTCTCCTTCCGGAGACAGGGCGTTCCGCAAGGTCTGGCTCCCCTCCGGCAGCTCCCTGTTTTGATCAAACGTCAAGACTTGCACCCCCTCCGCCACTTTTACGCAGCCGGCATCAGGAGCCAAATTACCATTTAAAATCTGTATGAGCGTACTCTTTCCGGTTCCGTTTTTCCCCATGACCCCAATCCGAATTCCGGGAGCAAGTTTCAAGCTAAGGTTGCCAAAAAGGAGCTTTCCTCCCCGGGTCTTTCTCAGATCTTTGGCATCCAGCAGTTTTTTTGTTTTTCGATGGGTGGTATCAAAGGCCATGTCAACGCTCCGGTTTTGCGTATTACGGCCTTTTACCGCCTCCAAATTTTCTTGCAGCCGGTGCGCCTTCTCGATCCGGTATCGCGCTTTCGAGGTTCTGGCTTTGGGACCGCGACGGAGCCATTCTATCTCACGGCGGACTTTGTTGGAAAGCACGGTTTCAAGTTTGGCCTGTTCATGGATTACCTTCTCCCGCGTTTCAACAAATGCGCTGTAATTGCCCTCCACTTTGAGAAACCCCTCCGGATATCGTGGGTTTAACTCAACAACCCGGTTCGTGGTATTTTCCAGAAAGAACCGGTCGTGGCTCACCAGGACAAAAGCGAAGGGGGCATCTTTGAGAAGGTTCTCCAACCATAAAATCCCCTCCAGGTCCAAATGGTTGGTGGGTTCATCCATGAGGAGTAACTCCGGCTTTTGAAACAAAGCCTGACCCATGGCCAACCTTTTGCGCCACCCGCCGGAGAGTTTTTTTACCTTTCGTTTCGTGTTATCCACTCCAATGAGGCTCATGATTTCCTGACGTCGCTTACTGACTTGCCATGCCTCAAGCTCTTTGGGAATGGCGTGGAACAAGGTTTCCTCCATGGTTTTCTCCGGATCGAGAACGTCGTCTTGGGGCAGGTAAATCATGTGTATATTTCTTTTTCGCGAAATCTCTCCGGAATCGGCAAGCTCCATATCAGCGAGGATTTTCAAAAACGTGGATTTCCCGGCACCATTGGGACCGATCAATCCCAGGCGATCGTTGTCGAAAATCTGTAGAGAAATATCCGTAAACAGGGGTTGCGCCCCATAGGATTTGCTCGTAAAATGGGTGCTTATCAGTAAACTTGGAGCCATGTTTTTATTTGTTTTCCCGGGGACATAGGAGTTAAAGGTTAATGACCAGATGCCTTTTCATTAAAGGAAGGCTTAACAATCGCTGGTTTTAATGCAACGATAGGGATAAGTGACACACATAAGATTATAAGTTCGAAAATATTTCCACATAGATCCTACCGAACCCAAACCGGCGGAAACTTATAAACTGATGTACGTACCCGAAATTTAATTGGCTTTTTAATGGGATACATAGATCATTTTGTCGGTTTCGAATCCTAAGGCTTTTGCCTTAGCTATCAATTCGAATTTTAGAGATTCTTCCATGTGGGGCTCTCTTGCCAAAATCCACAAATAGGATTTTTGGGGTCCGCATACCAGTGAATAGGAATAATTTTTTTTATCAAGTCCTATAATATTATAAGCTCCGTAAAAGGGGCCCCAAAAGGATACTTTTAACCGGCCAAGATTTGAATCACCGACAAAATATGCTTTGCCGGTCGTCTCTTTCCATCTGTTTTTTGCGGGATCGAACCCTCGATTGACAACCTTAATACCGCCATCGTCTCTATAGCTATATTCCGCTGTTACTCTTTCTAAACCTCTTTCAAAGGAGTGATCTAGTCTGGCTATTTCATACCAGGTGCCTAAATATCTGTGGATATCAAAACCGATAACCGGTGAAACATTTTCCGGAATGTTTACACAGGCACATATGAGAATCCAAATAAAAAGGAGCCGTCTTTTTATCATAAATTATCTCCTTTTGTAGGCAAACACTTGGCTCAGCGGTAGTCACAACGATTAGCGTTGCGGCTTGTCCGGTGGAGGCGTATTGTTATGTTCACTACTTTATACTGCCTTCTATCATTTTTTTTATGTCTTGAAGATTTTTTGTGATTTCTTTACTGATAACACTATTTTTATATGCCATTAAAATGAGCTTAACCGATACCAGAAAAACACCTGATTCTAAAAGCAGGTTGTGTGTGAATCCTTTGGTAAACAATGCTACGACGAATAGAACAAAAGTTATAAGAATAATTATTATTGATCCTGTATCAAAATGTTCACTCATTTTTTCCTCTACATTTACACATAACATTAAAAAATTAGAAGACTCAAGAAAAAGTACTGATCCACGCACGGACTGGTGGAGACTTACAAACTGATGTACGTGCCTGAAATTCTTAACTTTGAATCCATTTCCAGGCCGCTTTGATTTCCGACCGGTCGAAGTACTTTGTTCGGATATGGGAAAATAAGCCAAACAGGGCAATCCATGTCTTCTCCCATACTTTATTGCCGACCGAATTTCCCGGTTTCTATTAATCCCGATTTCTATAAGGATTGTTTCTTGCCCGCCAGTAAAGCTATTCTTTCCTTCAATATAGCATTTTCATGTTTGAGCCTTTCGATTTCTTCGTGGGCTTTCACCAGCCTTTCAGAATATGACTCAAGCAAATTTTCAATAAATTCCTTGTCAATTCCTTCTTTTTTCCCTTGGGTGTTTTGTTCCATTCCTTTTGGCCCTCCCATGCGACTGGAAGTTTTCGAACCCATTTATTATTGAATTTTTAAAAATACGGTTCAATAAAAAACACAGAACCCCGCCTCTCTGATTGAGAAACAGGGTTCATTGTCATCACATATGCTCTCCTTTTGTTCAGGGTTGAAGTAACGATAATTAAGATGCGATCCTGATGTTCTCTCTGTAGTTTTAGCGTTTGTTCGTTGACATTGATTTAAGCTTGGTTTTTTATGAATGCTGTACCCTATTCTTTTATACATATATCATAAAAATGAAATAGGCAAACCCATGAAAAATGGATTTGCCCTTATTAAAAAATGATATCGCAAAAATTTTGAAGCTCTGATAGTTACGTTTTAATAGCCGTAACCAAAAGGTATGACACTACTCTTTTTTGAAAAAAATATTACGGTATATTGCTCACGCCACTTTAAAAAAGTCCAAATCTTTAATGTGGAATTTAAAAATCAGTGTATCACAGATTCTATCCAAATTGTCTTGAAGGGCCTTTTTCTTGAAATCCCCTGTCAGACGGTTTTCAGCCACTGCTTTAACCATAACTGCAAGAAGTTGAACTCTCTGATGAAACACACGTTCCTCCTCTATCTCGGAAGTAATACCCGACTGACTTTCTGACTCGTGGTTTTCGAAAAAGGCTGTTTCGCTGATCAATTGCAGGGAATGATAAAAAACGTGATGGGCGTTTTCGATAATGGCAGATTTTCGATATTTTCCAATGGGATAATTTTTTAAATACGCCTTGGCCATGATAATAAGAAGTTTCAAACTTGATAAAAAAATGTCATTCGCTGACATTGCTTTGGTTTCTCCGGGCGTCGGCCCTAATTTCATCATAATCTCATCCCTTCAACTTTTAACTTTCCATCACCGATTGCTTGAAATTTGTTCTTTTTATACTTTGATCATATTTATCCATTTATTTTTTGCATGCAAAAATCGTTCAAATTCTATCGGTTTTAAAGGATATAAATGGATATCAGTTGGTTATGTAGATTTTGGGGTAAAAACAGGTATGATAATTCATCAAAAAACTATGTAATTATGGGGTAAATTAAATAAAAATTGTTACATTATTTACATAGTATTTCCAAGCATTCCGAAGGGTTACATATCACATTGTGGCATTAATTGATGGGATGAATCGATAAAAAAAAGAGGTTTGGTTGATTACGGATACCGGTATGGCAAATTCTATCTTATTACAAAATCATAGATTGTAATTATCAAGTCGAGGATGCCCCCCCGGTGAAATAGGCGCTACCCCAGATAAATAGTCTGCGAATTTAACGGGGTAAACATTTCATTGGGCAAGCATTTCACCCCGGTACGATAGTTCCTACCTACGGGGCAGGCAGATCCAAGACATCACGGTTTGAGCCACTCCTTTCATTTAAATAACCCCAAGTCCTCTGCCAAAATCTTGTAGGGTTTCGGGAATTCCGGCTCAAAATTCTGGTAGGGTGTCACCGGGTAACGGGCACCTATCTTCTTGCCCGCTTCTTTCATACCCTCAACCAAACCTGCAAGAAGCTGGCCGGGTATAGAGAAAACCATTTCGTCATCCTGGGTCATGGAAAAGATGCGATCACCCATGCCGGGTATGGCAATGCGAGGTAACCCGGTTTTAAAAGGGGCAATGAGATATTCGGTACATTCCACCTTTCCGCCAAAGTTGCCGGAAATACGCGTGGTCTCCATAAATACAAAAGATTGAATCAATCTCATAACCTGAGCAGGGTTGCCGAAAATAGCCACTGTATCCGGATCAAATAAACCTTTTTGCAAAGGAGCCAAGGCTATGGCCTGACATTCCTCATTCTCCAGGCGGATCATGGCTTCAGCCTCCTTAATGCCCCCTTCTTCACTTTGGGAAAAGGCCACTTCACAAAAGAGTTTGCCTAACGTATCAACCGGGCGGGATGCACCGCTGAAACCAAAGGCGATCATTGCCGGAACACAGATCAAATCTTCCTTGGAAAGTCCTACGGTCCATCCGTAATTCCTGGCCATGGTAACCCCCTGGCAAATGGTTATGCGTTTACCCAAAACAGCGGAAGGTTGTCGTGTTTTTTCAGGAAAATCGGCTTTATCTTTTAAAAACTTAACGGCCAAAGGAAACGTTTTCAGCCGCAGGTCTTCTCTTATGAATTGAGCTGTCTCTTGATAATTTAAGTGTTCCATAATTTACCTCCCTTTGTTTTCGGGTTGTGCTTTTAAATTTCATAGAAAGCATATTGCGGGCTATTTTTCATTCTTGTTAACGGGTTTTTAGTTTTTTTTAAGATTGGGGTCCATAAACGTAGTGCTTTATTTAAAAATAGATTTTAATTGTCAAGTCAATCCTATTTTTGATTCTTGTCAAATCACCCTGGCCCACCGGCAATTATTTCACAAACTTCAACCGGGTTCGGAACATTCTGCAGATTATACATGGCGAATGCAATTTCTGCGCGAACGTGCCGGATTATTATGAACCCGTTCACATATTACCGATATTTCTTACCGATATTTTTAAAATAATAACAGCTACTTGAGTCACAAAACTTTGATGTGCTTGTCCAAAATCCTCAGTAAAAAAAATAATCTTATAATCATCTTGACTTTGTTCAACAATATCTTATAATCCAGATAATCAATAAAGGTCCATTCTTAATTGACGGGCCGGTTTCGTTCTGCAGGAAAGTTCCATTTGTCAAAGCGGCAACCTGAAGTCTGGAACTATGAGAATTTTTTGAAAGGGGGGTGTCACTATGACTAATGGAATTGTAAAATGGTTTAATAGCAGCAAAGGCTATGGCTTCATTGAGCAGGAAGATGGTCCGGATGTATTTGTTCATCATTCCGGAATCAATGCAACCGGTTTCAAGTCTCTCGATGAGGGCGACAGCGTTACCTTTGACATTGAGCAGGGTCAAAAAGGTCCTTCTGCAGTAAATGTTACTGTAGTTTAGCTTCCAGTTTTAATCAGAATAAGGGCATTCCCCAAAATATGAGGGACTGCCCTTATTTTTTAGCAAGAAAATTTTTATCGGCAACTGCCTTTTTTCGAGACCAATCATTTAACGTCCCCGTTTCCGCGGATAATTTTGATGATTCTCAGGTTTATTTTCATTCTTTGGATCACCGTTTTCAATATTGCCTTGCATTTTGTGAGGCGTTGGCGCGGAGATGTTATTTCCAGAAACAGCTGGCGCTCTTCAGGCGTGAACCCTTCGATGCTCGGTATTAAAAAAGAAAGGCTCTTGAGATCTATACCAGCCAGGACATTGTAATCGCGACGTGTTTCCGAGATCCTGTCGAGGTCCTTAAGAAGATGTATTATTTCTCCGGCCAACGCCGCGTCATTTTGGGACGCCGTTTCGCGCTCATCTTCAAAAAATAAGACTTTTGCTTGCAGATAAATTCGGCTTTGGTCCATGTCTTTGATGGCAAAACGGGTTTTTCCCCGGGTCACGATGTCCATACGACCATCTTCATAATGCTTGACAACACCAAGGATTTTGGCTGTACATCCGATGCTGCGGATATCGCTGCCGTCATAGTGAACCACTCCGAATTCCCGTTCCTGTTCCAGACATTCGTTGATCATCACTTTGTATCGTTCTTCAAAAATATGAAGTGGCAGGTCCATTTCAGGCAATAAAACTACTCCCAAAGGAAAAAGAGGGATGATGTCATGCCCGGTCATTTCAGATGTTTTTTCCATGTCTCTTAGGGGACGATGCTCTGCTGCTATTCCACCCCTTCCTTGATTTGACAGTCTTTTTTTAAATGGGCACTAAAAAAGTAAAATGAAACCATCAACAGGGGAACGGCGAATATAAATCCGAAGATCGGCAAAACGGTAATGCCGCTCAACATAAAACCGAACGCGGTCAGCAGGAAGAACAACCCGAAGCCGATTTTTGAAAATCTTTCAAAAAGACATATATTTTTCATCATGGCACCTCACTGTTACGTTTTATTTTTTAGACTAAAGATATGCCACAATGTGCTATCTGTCAAGTTGGGGAAGACCCTGAGAAAAATCGGAGTTGGATGTAATAGGTTCGTTATCGTTAAATAATATTTTGTATCACATACGGGCACTTGGTTGTTTTTACGAATACTGTAATCAATACTCTTTTAATCAAGGATCAAGATTGATGAACTCGTAAAAAGTCAAAACTGAGACGGCAAAGTAAACAGTTCAAGTTCCCCCGCCAAACGGAGGCGGGCGTATGGCTGTCCGCTGCCACATCGACGATCTATCGCTTTGTGCACCGCCTTGCTTTAGAAAGACAGTACCTTGTCTGCCTCCATGCTCAATTCATAAAGATCATCCATCCAAGCAATAGGGCATGAACTTGATCCCTCCAGACCGTGGGATTTCATACACACCCCTCAGACGTAAAAATCTCCATCAAATTGGTTAACCTGTTCCATTACATTAAACGGCTCATTATTGCTTTTTTCGAAAAGAACCCCTTTTCCCAGCATGAATACACTTACGTCATCACCCTTTTTGACTGCCACATTAGCTAATCTCATAGCATTGTATGCTGTCTCAGCATCATCTGTGGAGATAATAAATAGTACGTTCATAGCAATACCTTAAATTGATGATTTGCAGACAAAGCACCACCTGGTTCTTTGTTTATCATATAAAAAAATTTACCAGATAACAAGTTAGTTATTAATCCTAAATTCACCACCAAAATTGTAGAAGTATTATAAACCATAGGTTTATAAAGATTTAGATGTAATACTTGGGTGCAAGCAAAATTGCCATAGAACCTTATTAATAAAGGAATTCGTAAAATTAGGCGGTGGATTTTGGTAATGTGGCTGTCCGGCAAAAAAGTCGAGGATCAAGGCATGACCCAGAGCCCACTATTATTGCCAAATTGTGATATTTTTTTGCTTGACCTGCCCATTTCCGGGTGACATCATTTATACCCTAATGAGCGCAAACAAAACGGTAAAAATATTTGATGTGTTTGACTTATTACCTGAATCTTGCACGAGTCGGAGGCTTTTATATGCCCCGATAACGGGATTTCCCCTTCGCTCCAACAAGGCACTTAAATGAATTTGGCTATGTCGGATCGCCGGGGCTAAGCTCGCGTTACCTTCTCCAACAGCTTCCGATAATAGACATAGTTCTCAAAGGGAACATCCGCTCTTACGCGCCCGTCTGCCAGGGGTACGTAGCCGCCGCCGGCCAGCAAGGGCGGTACCTTCTCCTCAACTTCACGGCGGATCGCCTCCTTGTCGTGCCTTAAAGCGTCAAGATCGATGCCTCCGATCAGGCGCAACTCAGGTCCGAACTCGCGGCGCAAATCGCGATAGTCCATGGCCTCAATGTTGACCTCGCAAGCCCAAAGACAATTGAAGCCCCATTTGAGAATGCTTGGGATCAATATCCGAACATTGGCAAATGTACGCAGGATAATTGTTTCGATTCCATACCGGTTCAGCACCTCAAGGACCGGTTGATAGCTTGTCAAGACGAACTTCTCATACATCTGCGGGGACAGCAGGGGGCGATCGTTTCCGCCGATGGGCTCGGAGAAAACGGCGGCATCTACTTCAACCTCGGCCAGAACCCTTTCTGCCATTCGGGCCGCAAACTCACCCTGGATAGCCAAAGCTTCACGCATGAATTCCGGGTCTTTTATGAGGAGGCGAATCACCTCGGAAAACCGATCCCAGCCATACACTCCCATTGACAAGAATAAGCCCCGGTGCACCCGTAGCATGAGCATGTGATCGCGGGATCGCCAGGTGCGGACCTGCTCGGACGATTTCCAAGGCAGCCGGCGGGAATCATCCGGATCTAAACTTTTCCTTAACACATTCAGCTCATTCCGGGAAGCGGGCCATTTCTTTAGCTTGGGGCGGGGTTCCAGGTCCACTTCTATTTCTTCGCGCCGATCGGTAGAGAACATCTCGGAGAGTTCCGCCTTTTTGGTCAGACCCTGTTTACGCCAGGCTTTGATTACATCATTTCGAATGCCTTCTTCAAAGTAGAGGACGCGGTCGGTTTTTTCGTACCGCATGGTTTTTAAAAAGCGTTCGCGACTCGTCATGTGCATACTCATCCGGAGATCCATTTCATACAAGTGACCCTGCTTAGAAGTGGTTTCAAAACCTTTAATCAGGTTCAAAGTCAAGGCGGACCGGGGGATTCAAACGCAGGAATATATTTAATATTTCGAGTATTGAATCCCTCGGCCCAACACAGAAATTGGGCCTGAGGGGAGGTTTTGAAACCACTTCTATGCAGATATCAAGCTACGGGCCATAGAAACAGCACCGGCGGCATCCGGACTGTACCCATCGGCTCCGATTTCAGCGGCAAAAGACGCGGTCACCGGCGCGCCGCCGACCAGGGTCTTCAACCTGCTGCCGCCTTTGGCCCTGACATCGGCAACAACCGCTTCCATCTCCGCCAAGGTCGTGGTCAGCAGGGCGGAGAGGGCAACGATATGCGCCTGATATTTTTTAGCAGCAGCCAGGAACTTGCCCTTACTGACGTCCACACCCAAATCTATGACTCTATATCCGGCACACTCCAGCATCATGGCCACCAGGTTCTTGCCGATGTCGTGATTGTCGCCCTTGACAGTGCCAATGACGATGGTACCTTTAGCCTTGATGTCTGACCTTGCCAAATGGGGCCCGAGAACTTCAAGGCCGGCGTGCATGGCCTCGGCCGCCATGAGCATCTCCGGCACAAAAAAATCGCCCGCACTAAATTGCCTGCCGACCTCATCCATAGCGGCAATTAGAGCTTGGTCGAGGATCGCCAGTGCGTCCACACCCTGATCCAGATGGGCTCGTACCAGTTGGGCGGTTTTTTCCTGATCGAAATCAAGGACCGCGTCGATTATGGCTTTGGCTTCCATGAATACCGTAATATTGGGTTAGGGTCACTCATCCTTGTCCATATCCCTTTGCAGCTTGCGGGTTTGGTCCAGCACTTGGGTAGGTTTTTCACCAAACTCTGTTAAATCCATCAGCCCAGGGCCAAATCTAAAATCATCATTACCGAAAAACCTACCATCGTCGCCATAGTTACAAGATCAATATTTGCTTCTTGCCTTTGAGATTCCGGGATCAATTCTTCCACCACAACGAAAATCATTGCTCCGGCAGCAAAACACAGGGCATAGGGCAAAATGTTTTGCATATATAGAACAAATGCTGCTCCGAACACCCCGGCAATGGGTTCAACAAGACCGGATGCCTGTCCCATAAAAAAACTCTTGGCCCGATTCATTCCTTCTCTTCTCAATGGGAAGGATACTGCAACACCTTCTGGAAAATTTTGGAGGCCGATTCCGATTGCCAAAGCAATGGCTCCGCCAAGCGTAGCAGAAGAAAGATTGGCTGCCACAGCCCCGAAAGCAACACCGACCGCGAGACCTTCAGGGATATTATGAAGGGTTATTGCAAGTACCAGAAGCGTGCTTCGCTGCCATGACGTCTTTATTCCCTCACTTTGTCCTATATCTAAGCCCAAATGAAGATGCGGCAGCAATCGATCCGCCAAACTCATGAAAATCCCGCCACCCATGAATCCGATTACAGCTGTCAACCAGGGACTATGACCAAGCTGTTCGGCCATTTCTATGCCCGGTGCAAGCAGTGACCAGAAGCTCGCGGCAATCATGACACCCGCGGCGAAACCGAGCATAGAATCCATTAGTTTGGGTTTTACCGTTTTTGTAAAGAAGACGAGCGAAGCCCCTGCAGCGGTCACTCCCCATGTAAAGACCGTAGCGATAAGCGCTTGTGTAATCGGGCTATAGTGTTGAATGAAATCGATCATATTATTTCCCTTCGCTCGCTAAAGGCCGGACCAGGGCGGAACCGAGGCGGCGATAATCCCATTATTCCGACAAGTCCTCCATCAAAAGTTCATGGGTGATCTCGATGCAGCCAATCACGCTCTGGGCTGCGGGGCACAACTTGATGTAATTTTCCAGTGCTTCCCAAGCATCCTCTCTTTTTTCATTGGGCAGTTTAAGGGAATACTGAACGTTGATATGCGTTATTTTCAGAACACCGTCGACATCTTCTATATCGCCGGTTACGATTGCCTTATATTGATCTTTAAAGGTTCGGATCTTTTTGCCGGCCAACACCGCGGCCAGTGTACCCATCATTCAGCCGCCAACGGCACCAACGATGTGGTCTAAGGTTGCAGCGTGCTCCTTTTCAGGGTCAATTTTATAGAAATCCTTGATTCCACCGTGGACACCGTAAAAGACCGGTTCACCAAAACCTTCGATTTCGGCCCTCCGGGTCGGCCCATGCTCTCTGGTAATGGTAATGTGTGACCTGTGAACCACTTTTCCCATAGCAGCCTCCTTTAAATTCATATTTCACTGATAGAAGAGATATTAAAACGGTTTCGAATTATCGAAAGACACATTAAAACAGACATATAATGATCGGTTTCGGTTTTGTTTGCGATCATTTAGGGTAAGACATAACATGAAGGCCATATTCAAGCTAAATTTCTTTTTTGTTAAAAACCACCAGCAGTAGCGTGGTTATCAGAATGATGAAAAAGGAGACATTTAAAATCGGGTGAATGGGTCCCATGTTGTTGAAAGTGCTTTGACCGATGATCGAATCGGCGTAGTCCTGCACCATGTAAACTTTCGGGTATATAATTCTCCACAGGGCAGGGGGCGAGGCCGTAGCCCAAGGAACCGCTGTCTTTAAAATTTCGCTGCTTAAGATTTGATAACCACCGTCGGAAATATAGCCGACGAATAAAATCCCCACAGTAAAAACCGCGCTGATGAAATCCGGCAGATAAAGAGACAAAAAGTACACCGAAACCGCAATAAAGAGAAGATTGATCGAACATACCAGCGATGCGGTTAAATACCCGGGAATGATGGCGCCGGTTTTTACCCACACCGTCAGAAAAATAGTAGCGTGAAGAATAAACATGAAAGCCAGGCACAAAAACCATGTACCGGCGATCCTGCCAAGAATGTATTGTTGCCTGAGAAGCGGCCTGGAAAGAAACAATACCAGGCTTCCGTCTTCATGGTCTCTGCTGAAAATTTTCATCGATAGCAGAATAACGATCAGGAACATACCGGACGCTATGACCTGGAAAACAATTTTTGAAACATGCCACGCAACCGTAATATTGTCCAACGGTTTCCCGTTGACGACATATTGGCCGCTGTAACATCCGCGAATCATCAGAACGAACAGAAGGCAAAGTCCCAGCAGAACATAAAAGCTTTTATGCCGCATCTGGTCGCGAATGGTGTAGCCGGTAATTTTAAAAAAACGATTCATTTTCCTTTTTGTGTGTATTTTATAAAAACATCCTCCAGCGTCTCGTCGTCCTCTATTATTGAACGAATCGAATCCTTGACAAGGATTTTTCCGTTGTTCATTATTGCCAGCGTCCGGCATGTCTTTTCCACTTCCGAAAGGAAATGTGAATTCAGGAACACGGTAACACCGTCGTCACGCAGGCCCTCAAGAATATTCCTCACATCCCGGATACCGATGGGATCGAGACCTGCCACCGGTTCATCGAGTATCAACAATTTGGGCTGTCCGAGTAGCGCTGCTGCGAGGCCGATTCGCTGTTTCATGCCCTTGGAATAAGCGGCCGATTTTTCCTTTTCCCGGCCTTTCATGGAAACCACCTCCAAAAGCCGTTCCACTTCCATCAACGCATCTTTTCCGGCCAATCCGATCAAGGAAGCGTGCCGCCGCAGATATTCAAGCCCGGAAAGATGCGAAGGGATCATGTGATGTTCGGCCAGATATCCGACCCGTTTGCGTGCTTCGGGGTTGGAAACGGGTATTCCATCCATGGTGATGCTCCCCGAAGTCGGTTTGATAAAGTCGAGGAGCATGCGGACGACCGTTGTTTTGCCGGCGCCGTTCGGACCGAGCAAAGCGAAATATTCGCCCTTCTCGATGCGATACGTTATGTTGTCGACCGCCGTAACTGGACCGAATTTTTTGATGACGGAATTAAGTGCAATCATATTAAAAGTTCTTTAGCACGATTTGTTTATGTTTTACAACAGAATACCACGACGGCAACTGTCCGTTTCATTGCTTATCCGCCCGGCACCCGCTGAATCCGGAGGTGCCTGATGTGTGGTGAGTGAACCATAACGTTGCAAAAGTCGGAGGGCTTCAGAGCCAAGGCGCCAAGGGTAAAGCCATAGTAAATCTATTGCGAACCCTTGGCAACTCCGGATCTGGAGTCCTCCGACTTTTGCACAGAGTTTGTTAAGTCCGAACAGACTCACCCGGATGAAAAAATCTGGCTCAAGAAATCATGGATTGACCGATTCACTTCGTGTGGTTTTTCAATTGGGGAAAGATGACCCGCATCTTTTATATTTACCAGTTTAGCGTTTTTTATATTCTTTTCTAAAAAAGTTCCGTATTTAAGAGGTGTTATATTATCATCGTTTGCCGTCAGCACCAAAACTGGAACCTCGATTAAGCTAAGTTTTTCCGTCACATCGAAACTATTACAGGCCATAAAGTCACCCAAAACAACATCGGGTCGGCATTTTGAACATGCTTCAATGACCGTCCGAAGTTTTTCAACATCGCTTTTGATTGAAATGGCGGAAACACAAAGCATTTCAACGAAATCGCTATAGCTTTTCTGGACAGTTTGAAAAATCAAGGGCATTACTTTAAGCCTTGCACCGGTATTAATGAGAATACCCGCAGGGAAACGATCTTTGTGATTTATTAAAAGATGCTGAGTAATAGCACCCCCCATACTCAACCCGCAAGGAATAGGTCGAGGCACTTCTGTTAGATCTATAAAATCCATAACAGACTGAGCATAATCTGAGATACTTTCTTTACCAAAACTTTGACTTACCCCATGGCCCGGAAGATCAACTGCAAGCGTATTTGCAACATCTTTAAGGTATGTTATTTGTGGTTCCCAAAAAATACTGGATAACGCTGCTCCATGAATGAAAATCAGTGTAGGCTTATCCGGATCCAGAGGCCAGTGTCCTGAAATAAACCAAATTCCCCCTATTTCTCGATTCTCCATGATAAAATTCCATCGAAATTTCAAATTATTTAGACAAAATTAATGATCAATCCCACCGGCAGAGCTTGGATGAAGTCGTTCCCTTTTTCAATTCCCTATAAGTTCTGAATAATCTTTGTGACCGGACCACTTAGGCAGATCATCGTTTATATCCATAACCCGCAGACCATAAAAGATATGGCACGTTGGTTTGAATTTCTTTGGAACTT
>CAZDAB010000003.1:0-23943 GCA_964502855.1 uncultured Desulfobacteraceae bacterium
TTCCGGACGACCCTGCGGATATCGCCGGAATAAAGCCCCAGGATATTATACTGTCTATTAATGGAAAAGAAGTCGGGACCGCCAGAGAAATTACCAGCATGATAGCAGATACCGGTGTCGGCGAAACCGTGAATATCAAAGTATTACGAAACGGAACAACCCGGACTTTTAAAGTTAAAATTGCAAAAAGAGAAGAGACCCGGATTTCCGCCAGGAATACCCATAAGGAAAAGCAGGAAGAGCTCGGGATTAGCGTTAACGATGTTACCCCTGAGATTGCACGACGACTCAATCTCAAAGAGGCCGAAGGTGTGATTGTAACCGCCGTGGAACCGGACAGTAAGGCTGAGGAGGCAGGAGTCCGGAGGCGCGACATTATCAAGGAGATTAATCACAAAACCATCACAACGGTTAGCGATCTTGACAAGGTTATCAACGAGATCAAAAAGGATGAAACGATTAATATGTTTATCTGGCGAATGGATCGAGGTTTCCTGGTAATAAAGATGACAAAATAGCATCCACTTAAATAGTGCCCGAACGAAAACTAGGATTTTTCGTTAAGATCAAGGAGGACAAAAATTTTAACCACAGGAATACGGGTAGTATTTCGAGGATTAAAATTTGAGTCTGACGCAGATATTGGCGGAAAAGACAGTTTTCGTTCAGGCACTAAATAGGACACAGATTTTCGCAGATATACACAGACAATATTAAAATCTTGATAATCTGTGTTCACCTGCCCGCTCGTGCCTTGCAATGGCAGGCGGGTCTGTGTCCAAAAAAAAAGAAAATTCCTATACTATTAAATTAGATAATTGAAGCGAATGGTCTTAAAATCATGAACGATGTCATGATCTGGTGGCAGCATTTGCCGGAAAAAATGAACCCGGTTATCTTTGAAATCGGATGGTTCAAGCTCCAGTATTACGGACTCATGTATATCGTCGCTTTTTCAATCACCTACGGCATGGTTTTATATCGCGTAAGACACGAAAAACGCTTTCGTGTTTCGGGTGATGAGGTTCAAAACCTCATGCTGTTTATAATAATCGGCGTTATCGCCGGCGGGCGTTTGGGGTATGTACTGTTTTACAACTTGACCTACTATCTCAATAACCCCCTTGAAATATTTCTACCATTTCAATCTATAAACGGTTCGATAACGTTTACCGGAATTTCAGGAATGTCTTTCCACGGCGGCCTTATCGGTGTGCTTATTTCAGTCTGGCTGTATATTCGTAAAACAAAATTGAATTTTTGGGATATGGTTGACTTGTTTGCACCGGTCGTGCCTCTGGGATATACATTCGGACGGCTTGGTAATTTTATTAACGGCGAATTATACGGCAGGATAACATCGACACCCATTGGGATGCATTTCCCCCTTGCTCCGGGAACGGATCTGAGGCACCCGTCACAACTTTATGAAGCCTTTTTTGAAGGCATTTTTCTCTTTGCAGTTTTGTGGAATTTGCGAAAACTGAAAAAACCCCGGGGAGCAATGCTCGCTTTTTACATCATAGGCTACGGTACGGTCAGGTTTTTCATAGAATACTACCGCCAGCCCGATGCCCAGTTGGGTTTTATCTTTATGTCATTTTCCATGGGCCAGGTACTTTGTACCCTGATGGTGGGAACCGGAATCTTTTTGTATCTTTACTTATACCGAGTTGAACAGAGGAGCGCCGTTCTTTTATAACCGATGCAGGTTTTTTTGCTATCATCCGAACACCTCATGAGGAATTATTATTCAAAAGGAAGGCGAATCGTAATGGTGCATCCGGGGCCGGTGTTGTTTTCAGCGCGAACATCGCCTCCCATTAACGTAACAAACTTTTTAACTAGAGCAAGTCCGATACCGGTGCCGCCTGTTGTTCTGGTGAGCAAGTTTTCAACCCGGTAAAAATCGTCAAAAATCTTTTTTAGTTCAGGGCGAGGAATGCCGGGACCGGTGTCGGATACATCAATATTCACACTATCATCTTCATGACGCACCCTTAGCGTAATCTTCCGAACAGCAGCAACTTTTCCAAATTTTATACTGTTTTCGATCAGATTGATCAGGATCAGAAGCATTACTTCCCGATCATATTTAAACGGTTTGGCCTCCCCTCCATCCACGATTAATGTAAACCCCTCATGCCTGAGTTTTTCGTGCATTACGGCCTCCACTTCCTGTAACACATCATCAAAGGTACCCTCCTGGAAGTTAATATGTCGCTGTTTTTTTTCCAGTTTCGAGAGTTCCAGAACATTATTTATCAAACGAGAAAGCCGCGCACTCTCGGATCCCACTATGTTAAAATAATCTTGCTCCCGTTTTTGGTCACGTGCGATACCTTGTTCCAGCATCTCAATATACATTCTGATATTGGTCAAAGGTGTTTTCAGTTCATGGGTAACAGATGATACGAATTTGGAGCGCCTTTCCGATAAGTCAACCACAGCCCAAGCGCTTTTGTAAATTGCAAATAGCCCCATAAGGATAACCATGACCAGGACAGCAATCATGATGTTAAGTGTTCCTCTTCCGGAAGATTGAGGGATTTGGCCGCAGATGAGTGTTGCCCTTAAAAAGGAAAATGGAGATGGAAAGGTTCGGTTCAGCAAAAAATTTACGCTCTGGGTAGCAGCACCGGTTTTAATAATTTCCGTTTCATGGCCCTGATTTTCTACTTTCAGGCTCAAATTTGTAAAGCGGGCCAAAGGCTGTTTGACAAAATACATTTTGGCCAGATGATTCAAAAACGCCCTTACCTGAATAATGAACCCCTGGCGATAAATCTGGTTATCTATTATTATGCGGCGAAATATAAAAACCTGATCCGTGTTAATAAAAACAGACCGCAGCGGTGCGACCTCCACCTGATATTTTTCTGTCTGACGAGACGACGCCGGAAGGATTTTTTTTTCAGAACCAACATAAAGCGGCATTTCATTTTTAAGCGTTGCATCCAACGATTCTTCAGCCGGTTGATCCTTATCTTGTCGATAACCACTTCTATCCGATCCGGATTCCACGCCGTTTCGTTTTTTTTTCAGTATATGATCCCGGTCCTGTGGGGCAATATTCAACGCCTGGGCAATGGTAATCTTTTCAACCCTTTTTTGTTTGCGCCCAAGATAAGATTTTGGTTTTTGAGATTCTGACAGATCCAGATACTGATCAGCAAACCCGCTTCCCTCCTTTTGTTCTCGGGTTATGGGGACGTTGGTTTGAGCGACCGTCACAGCGTCAACCACTGCCAAGCGTTTCCGGTTGAAAATCCTGTTTGTATCTTTCAGCTTAGAAATCACGGCGGTTCGATCGCCGGGAATACTTTTTCCTATTTCTACCAAAGGGGTTTGAAAGGAACCGTCAGGATTGTTTTGGAAATAACCGAGAATATAATCTTCTTGGGGAAGCCTGGATAATGGGGAAGGTACAGACTGGGTTGCGCCGGAGACCGGACTGGAAAGAATCGACTTAAAATTATATTCATCTATGGCCCGCGCCTCTTCTTTAAGGACAATCGCCGTAAGTTCTTTCTCCATCTCATCAAAAATAGTTTCCGCAAAATACTGCAATTTTGAAACCTCTTCCTGTTTCAAACCCTGATATGTTCGCAAGATAAGATAGGCCAAGGGAATCGAAAGCGCGATACAAAAAATGATAATATAAATTTTTAACCTTTTCATTCTTCATGCTCCAACCGATATCCTTCACCCCGAATTGTTAATATGAAGGAACTATCGTCCATAAGGGTGGTGATTTTCTTCCTGAGTTTTAGGATATGAATATCCACGGTTCGCGTTTCAATCTCGGCGTCGGCATACTGCCAAACTTCTGTAAGAAGCTCTTTTTTGGAAACAATACGGTCCATGTGACGGTAGAGGTAAACAATGATATCCATTTCTCTACGGGTAAGCTCAACCGTATGATTTTTGTATGAAGCCTTGAGTGTTTTCCCGTCGAAAAAAATGCCCTTAAAACGAATTTGTTCGTCTCCCAGATTTTTCCCCGTCCGTCTTAGCACTGCCTCAACCCGGACCATCAATTCTTTCAGAGAAAAAGGTTTGCTCACATAATCATCTGCGCCGAGCTTGAATCCGGTCACGATGTCATCTTCCGAACCTTTTGCCGTGAGGATAATAATTCCCTGGCCGGGCTTTTTCTTTCGAACTGCTTTGCAAATCGAAAACCCATCCAGAGTAGGCAACATCACATCCAGGATGATCAGATCATGGTTTTCTTCAAGGCCGGCTCTGAGGCCCTCTCCGCCATCCTCTAATCCTTTTGCCTGGTATCCGTTAAAGACAAAAACATCGAGGAGCCCTTTTAGGATGGAGGGATCATCTTCCACAACAAGAATACTGGCTCTGGGTTTTTTCATCTTGCATTATTATTATATCAATTCACTCGGGTTTCAAAGCAAAAGTTTTGCAAAAAAAATCCTGTTTGTTTTTACACTTCTTTGAATTGTGTTTTTTTAACACGCTCGATAATATTAGAACACGATGCAAGTCATCTATTTTTTGTAACCGTGAACGGTTAGTAATTTTTCAACTCTTATAAAAAAAGGAGAAAAATCATGAAACCAAAATATTTGAAAGCGCTTCTTTTTATCGGATGCCTAATTGTTATCACCGGGGCTGCAATGGCATACTCAAACCGGGGGAACCCCTGGATGCCGAATCTTAGTAAGGATCCGAACCCGGACAACATCAATAAAAACGGCCTTATTTCGCTGACAGGCCATCTGGTTCAGGACAAGGTTCTTCAGGGAGGAGTCGGAACCGTAGACGTTGCCCTCAGCCTGCACGTCGATGACATGCTTAACCCTAACAAAGGAAATGCCCATAATGCAGATATGGTGATTGTCCTGGACCGAAGCGGATCTATGAAAGGGAGTAAAATCAGAAATGCCAAGCGTGCCATTTTAAACCTGTTATCCGACCTGTCTGAGAAAGATCGGTTTGCTTTAATCGCCTATTCCGACAGAGTTGAAAAATACTCTGATCTGGTTTCTGTAACCGGCGTTAATCGTCGGCGCCTGATATCCTTAGTCAACAGGATGTGGGCCGACGGGAGAACTAACCTTGGGGCCGGACTTCAGACCGGAATCAACACACTTCTTAAGGCTAAAAAAATGGGGAATACCGGCAAGATCATTCTTATTTCAGACGGACTTGCCAATCAGGGAATTACCGATTCGTTCTCCCTTGGCAATATGGCCTCCATTGCCGTGGAGAAAGAATTTTCAGTGGCCACGGTGGGCGTGGGTACTGAATTCAACGAGCAGTTAATGACCTATATTGCGGATCAGGGGGCCGGAAACTACTATTATCTGAAAAATCCCAGAGTGTTTGCCGAAGTATTTCAAAAAGAGTTTTATAACTCGAGAGCCACGGTAGCAACAGCAGTGGAGATTCAAATTCCCTTGAGAAACGGGATGTCGCTTGTCAATGCATCCGGCTACCCCATAAAGGTTACAAAAGATCATGCCCTCTTTCACCCGGGGAATTTACACTCGGGTCAAACGCGAAAGCTCTTTCTTACATTTAAAATGCCGACCTGTAAGCAAAGAACATTTGAGATTAACGGAATCACTGTTCGATATATCCACAAAGGCCAAGCATATAATGCCTTGCTTCCAGAATCTCTTCAGATCGCTTGTGTGAAAAACCAGCGGGAAGTCATATCATCCATAGATAAAGAAGAATGGGAAAAGCAAGTGGTTAAGGATGATTACAACAAACTCAAAGATGAAGTTTCAATGGATATAAAGGATGGCAAAGAAAAAAAGGCTCTGGATCGCATCCAAACTTATTACAGAAAAAAACAACAGATCAATACTTTTGTAGGTTCCGGGAAAGTGGCTAAAAATTTGGATAAAGACCTCAATGAATTGCGCCATTTTGTAAAAGATACGTTTAAGGGAAATCCTGAAACGGTCATGCAAAAGCAAAAAGCCAACTCCAAAGCCTTACAATATGAAGGATATAAAGGGAGGAGAACGAATTAGCTTAAAAATCAACCTAAGTTGAGCGATTTTTTGCGAAGAGATGTGCTGAGATCTTGATGCATAAGGGTTCGCGAAAACCGCAGGCATACCCGTGGATATGTCGAGGATTTTCGCGGAGTCTTGATGCGCAAGAGATCGGTGCAGATCGAGTAAAAAATCGCTCAATTTAGGTTCAAGATAGTTCCGCTGTTCCGCCCAGGCAGGTATTTACAACATGTTTAATTAGTGTCCATCCATAAATTTATATTGGGCACAAATTAAGTTTCCAATGCAGAAATTAGCAATTTTTCGCAAGGTCAAGGAAATCAAGGAATTACGCGGAGGCGTACAAGTGGTACGCCGCACAAGTAATTCCGAAGATTGACGCAGAGATTGCGGAAAAGGGCAATTTCTGGATGGAAACTAATTAAAAAGGAGATTATTATGGGAATTTTGACTCGAATCGTACGGTTATGTAAAGCGGATATCCATGGTGTTATGGATCAAATGGAAGACCGGGAGCTCCTTCTCAGGCAGCATCTCAGAGACATGGAAAAAGCACTTTCGCTTAAGGAGGTCCGGCTTAAAAAGATGACGGCGTCTCGCTGTCAGGCACAGCAGGAATATGACAAGTACAAACGGGAATGTGAAAAAATGGAGCAGGATCTAACCCTATCAATTGAAAAAGACAGGGATGATATTGCAAGGTTGCTCATCAGAAAACTAAAACCAATGTCCGGCCACAAAGACGAACTCGGTCATCATATTGAAGCTCTGGATCAGGAGATTGCCCAGCTTCAGGATTGTGTTGATAAGCAGCGGCTTCACTATGAACAGTTTCGTCTCAAGTCTGCGGAATATTGCCATAAAACGGAACAAGAAGAGTGGAGGAAATCCATGTCGGCTATTCTTCCGGACATAACCTCACAGGCTCTTTGTGAAGAAGAAATAGAACTGGAGCTTCTTCAGCGCAAAGAAGCCGTCAAAGGAGGTGCACGGACATGAAAATTACACAAAAACCCATAAGAACAACCGTTTTTTTTGGACTTATCTGTTCACTTTCGTTCATCCCCTTAACCCTGGGACTTTGCGCTTTTGTTTCCTGGCCCCTGGCCTTTGGGATTATTCTCTGGTCATATCTCACGATATACGGGTTTCTTTTAACCCGCTGGGGAGGAAAAAGTGTACTATCCATTCTTTTTCCGCTTCTCTTGCTTTTGATTACACTCTTTTTAGTAAAATCGAATAGTGCTTTTTTGCTTTTTGCACTTGTAATTTTCAGTTGGATTCGAAGCGGCATATGTTTTCAAAATCCTTTTTCAAGGGTATTGATAATAGAATTTTTTCTAACATTGGGGGGCGCAGCTCTGATAACCTGCTTCACCCCCGATTCCATGTTTACCTGGGCTTTGGGTATCTGGATGTTTTTTCTGGTGCAATCTCTCTATTTCGTGATTTTAGGAGACAGGAGTCTAAAAGAAAAAGTTGCGGCAGATCCTTTTGAGGAGGCAATGATGCAGGCCGAAAAAATAATATCAGGGTATATTTAGTTCCTAAGTTGTAAATTTTATGCTTTTTGGTTCCGTCTCATCCGGGTTAAGATTTATTTTGACGTTTCTTTGAATGGGTTACAAAGTTTTCTTGTCAATCGTAACGCTCTGTTCTATAATTTAACCTAAGTTGATTGATTTTTTGCGAAAAGATGTGCTGAGATCTTGATGCATAAGGATTTGCGAAACCCGCAGGCATACCCATGGATATGTCGAGGATTTTCACAGATCCTTGATGCGCAAGAGATCGGTGCAGATCGAGAAAAAAATTGCTCAATTTAGGTTTAAGTTTAATATATTATTCGGGATAAAGGAGAGTTGTTATGAGCGGGCTTTTGTTTGGTGAACGATTAATTGAGAAAAAAAGGATATCGAAAACGCAGCTTCAAAAGGCTCTGGATCGACAGCGAATTCAGGGGGGTAGACTCGGGAGCAATATGGTCGCTTTGGGGTTTATAGATCATGATGATCTGACCGACTTCTTTACGAGTGCTCCAGCCGTTCCGCAAACTGTGGATGAAACCGGACTCGACTTTTCTTTCATAGTAGATCTGATCATCAAACATGGTTTGAACATGGGAGAATTCTCCATTCCGGAAATGGTAGCACGAACAAAACTTACCTCTCCCGTGGTGGATCAGGCCATTGACAGGCTGCGCCATGACCAGCTGGCTGAGGTAAAAGGCGCCGCTCAGCTCTCGAAACTTTCATACAGGTTCACCCTTACTGAATCCGGAATAAAAAGATCCAGGGACTTATTGGGAGTCTCCCGTTATGTCGGGCCTGCTCCCGTACCTTTCAATGAATACCGGAACATGGTAGAAATACAGACCATCAAAAGCATTTTTGTGGACCCGGAAAAGGTCAAAGATGCCTTTTCCAACCTTATTATAAGTGAACAGCTCGTTGAAAGGCTCGGGCCGGCAATAAGTTCCGGCAGGGCCATCTTTTTATACGGCCCTTCGGGTAATGGAAAGACGACAATTGCTGAAAACATTGGAAGGGTTTTGCCGGGAAGCATTTACATGCCATACGCCGTGCTGGCTGAAGGAGAAATTATCACGATCTACGACAAGGGCAGCCATGTGGCCGTTGAGCCGCAATATAGGGATGATAGTGTGGACCAACGATGGGTTCTCATAAAAAGGCCGGTCGTCATGGTTGGGGGAGAAATGACTCTCAAATCTCTGGACCTGGATTTCAATCCCATATCAAAATTCTATGAAGCGCCATTACAGATGAAGGCGAATAACGGTCTTTTTATTGTTGACGACTTTGGACGGCAGCGGGTGGATCCGCAAACCTTTTTGAATCGCTGGATTGTTCCCCTGGAACGCAGGACCGACTTTATATCTTTTCACACCGGGATGAAAATCGAAATTCCGTTTGATCAACTGGTTATCTTCTCAACGAATCTTGATCCCGGTTCACTGGTAGATGAGGCGTTTTTGCGAAGGATTCGGTACAAGATTAAGATTGGTCATCCGGAGTTGAATGAATATAAAGAAATCTTTCAAAGAGTATGTGACTCTAACGGCATTGCCTTCAATAATGAACTCTTTGATCATCTGATAGAAGACTATTACCATCAGAATAATGTCAAGCTCTCCTCCTGCCATTGTCGTGACATTATAGAACAAATCGTAGACAATGCCCGGTATCACGGGGTAAACCCGGAACTTACAAAAGATACGTTATCGGCTGCATGGAACAGCTATTTTGTGGAAATGTAGCCATGGTGAATTCGTAAAAAGGTACTACCAGGTTTATCAATTTGTCTGTTACCAGGGTCGGGGGTGGAGATTATATAATCGTGTGACTTACGAAACCCCTGAGGGGGCCAAGTCTGTATCTCTGAAAAGATATCATAGAGAGTTAAAGAATTGTTCATCTTCAAGAGGCTGTACATACGAAGAACATGTTGTGTTTGATGTTGAGGAGGCGTTATTGAGAGAAATAGCAAAACTTGCGCCTCAAACTCAAGGGAAAACAAATGCGAAGGGCAAGATAGCCGCTTTTTTATACCAGATCTCTTCACAGGAAGGGCATAAAATAAAATATTGCTGCCTGGGGAAGTCTCGGGTCTTATGGAAGTTATGGATGAATATACGAAGTGTCTAAAGTGAACTAAAGTGCTTGAAATGTATAAATTTAATCACTTTAGCTCACTGTAGCTCACTTCACGCTTTAGGCACTGCCCGGCTGTTATTTGCCCACATACTCATCAGCACCTATGTCTATGCGCTTCCCCTTTGGTCTGGGATCTCCGTCAATATCGATTTTTGGCGCTTCCCTTGATATGCCGGCGTTAATCGCGGGTGATTTTCTCGTTAGATGATAAAAATCACCGGAACCCACAAATAAAGGATCCACATTAATATTGCCCCACCCCGGATATCCACCCTCGACTATTGAGGATATAATTTTCGGAGAATCTGTGTTCACAAAATCCTTAACCACTTGATTGGGCGTATTCCCATAAATAATGCAATTGGTTAACGTCGGGGCCGGTTTGTATCTAACATATATTCCCCCGCCATCTACGGCGATATTTCTGGTGATCGTACAATTGGTTACGGTTGGACGGGCGTTATAGGTATATATTCCTCCGCCCTGGTAATTGGATGTGTTTCTGACAATAACACAATTGGTTATGGTTGAAGAACCGGCAGTCCCCAGGTAAATTCCGCCACCCTGGCTATTGTTGCTGTTGCTGATGGCAGTGTTATTAATAATGATGCAATTGGTTATGGTTGGAGAACTGTTTCCGCAGTAAATTCCTCCGCCCTTGTCTTTTACCCGACCATTGGTAATGGTAAAACCGGAGACCAAAGCGTCCTTTAATTCACCGGTATGGAAATAGAACCCCCGCCCGTTATTTTCACAATCAATAACGCATTTCTCAGGACCGTTCTCCGATTGAACGGTGAGTTCTTTGCCGTTGAAATCCAGGTTTTTATTGCCCGAGCCTGTATATTTACCGTCGGCAACTAAAACCGTATCACCGTTAAATGCCGCATCAATTGCTTCCTGTATTGTTTTGTAATCGGCCGGAACATGAATAGTGGCGCCAAAAGCGATCGTGGAACATAGCATTAATGATAACGCAAAAAAACAAAAGAGATATCCTTTGAAACTTCTTTCCTTTTTTTTCATAATTCTTTCTCCTTACACCCAGAATAGAGTTTAACCCTCAGTAAATGCTTAACGGCTCTAAGGGCTTTTACCACCCGGTTTGGATGACGGTTTATCCTCGTGATCCCTTTCAGCTTTTTTTAAGTTTTCGCTTGCTTTTAAATAATAAGAGGGTTTGCTTTTAACGGCTTTCATAAAACATTGGATCGCCTTTTCTCGTTCTCCATTCTTTAAGTAAGCAAATCCCAGGTTGTTATAAGCCTGTGCTTCATCCCCTCCTTTTTTAAACGCTTCCATTGCCAGCTCATACCTACCCGTTTTGGATAAAATCAGACCCAGGTTATTATACACTTTTTTATTGGAAGCATTCAATTCTAAGGCCTTGTTGAAGTTCTGTATTGCTTTGTCATATTCTTCCATCAAAGAATAAGCCAGCCCTATATTATTATACAAAAATCCATTACGAGGTTTAAGCCGGATAGCATAATTATATTCTTGGACAGCAAGTTCATATTTCCCCTGATAGTCATAAATTACTCCCAGCAAATTGTAGGCCTTCCATAAGGTTTGATCCAGCGCCACGGCCTTGCTTAGATGTTTAATAGCCTCTTCATAGTTTTCCAAACGAAAAAAAGCCTGACCAAGTCCCAGGTGAGCCAGTGCATGTTCCGGATCATTGTCTATTATCTTCTTAAATTCCCGGATCGCCGCTTTATCCATCTTCCCTTTCAAAAAAATCAAGCCTTTCTTATACCGCACGTTATTATTCTCGGGGTTCCGTTTAAGAAATTTTTCATATTCCACAAGTGCTAACTGGAGGTTACCCTGGTTAAAATAGAAATCACCTGATTTTTCAAGTTCAGCGCCCGTTATTTTCCTGGAAGACAAATCGTTGCGCAGATTATTTTGTTGAACCGCACACCCGGAAAAACTGCCGGCCATGAGTAAAATCATTGCCAGCGAATTTATAAAGTTTCCTTTTTTTGACATCTTAATAATTAAAAAACGCTCCCCTTTATTATTATCCTATATATATTTATAACAGCAGGTCCAAGAATCGCAACAAACAAAGCCGGAAAGACAAATAAAATTAAAGGAAAAATTAATTTTACCGGGATCTTGGCGGCCATTTCTTCAGCCCGCTGAAATCTCTGGGTCCTCATCGTGTCCGAATATACCTTCAGCGCCTTGGCCACACTGGTACCAAATTTATCCGTCTGGATTAACAGGGTTACCAGATTGTTTACTTCTTCCAAATCAGTTCGCATTGCCAAGTTTTTTAAAGCATTACGGCGAAACTTGCCGGCTCTCATTTCAAGATTATAGAGGTTGAGTTCATCGCTTAATATCTTGTTGGTTAATGCTATCTCCTTTGCTACCCGGGTAATTGCTGAATCCAACCCCATTCCGGCTTCCACACATACGGTAAGAAGATCGAGTGCATCCGGAAAGCCGTCACGGATGATTTCTTTCCTTCTTGCAAGTTTCAGTCGCAGCCAGATATTCGGTAAATAAAAACCTGCAATCGATAGAATGGCTAACAGGGCGACTAATCGGGTTGCGTCAAGGGAAAAACCGGGATAAATAAGGTTAAATAGGAATGCGGCGGCCGGCAACAAAATTGCAAAGATTACTTTAGCGCCCAAAAAAACAGCAGGAACATTTTCACTGCGCAAACCTGCCTTAAGAAAGATGGGGTTCAACTTGGGAGATCCTGCAGCTTTTTTTCTGACTGACGTGCGTTTGCCCAATGCCGTCAAAAATTCCAGAAATCGGTTTTTTACACCTTTATCGGTTTTAGCCGGTAAAGTGGCCGTCTCGATTATTTCCGTCTCTTTTGCTTCATGTTTTATTTTTTCCAGGAACGCTTGTTTTTTGGCATTGTTTCGGGAAGCTATTACTACCCCTGCTATAATCAGGAGCGCAATCAAAAAAACTGAAGCAGATATAACAATCGGCAGATATTCGACTGGAATATTCATTACTAAAGACTCCCGGTAATTATACTTTGATATTAACCATTCTCTTCATCACAAAAAAACCCATGACCATCATTAACAGCGCCCCACCGCACATTATTCTTCCCACAGGCTCATAAAACAACATCTTAATGTAGGTTGGATTAATTATAAAAAGGGCGCCCACAATTAAAAATGGGAGCGCTATGAGAACCCACATGGACAACTTGCCCTCGGCAGCCAGTGTTTGTACCCTGCCAAAGAGTTTGAATCTTTCCCGGATAAGATAAGCAATGTTTTCCATAATATCGGCAAGGTTTCCCCCTGTCTCTCGTTGCAGAATTACGGCCACCACAAAAAAGCGCAAATCTGCACAATCCACCCGGCCTGCAAGATTTGTAAGAGCTTCGGCTACGCCTATCCCAAAGTTGATTTCACCAAGGGTTACATTGAATTCCGTGCCAAGAGGATCGTCAAACTCATCCGCTGCCAGATTCATACCGGTTGAAAAGGCATGGCCCGCTCTCAAGGATCGAGCCATCAGGTCGAGAGCCTCGGGCAATTGAGTCTGAAACTTTTTCAATCTCTGATGTTTTTTTATGTAAAGATAAAAGACGGGGAGGCTGCCGATCAATAAAGCAAAGATTACAGATAGCCATATCCCTTTTTTGAGAAGAACATAAAGGCCAGTGAATCCTGAAGCTGCCAAGAAAAGGGAAAGTAAAATGAAAAAACCGGTGGAATACTGAGTACTTGCCTGAGATCTTAAGCGATCCAAATACTCGATTCCGGAAATGCGAAGCAGAATCTCATTAAATGCCGGTACGTCACTGATAACTTTTTTGCGCAAAATATCTGGTAGTGCTTCCCCTTGTCTTTTGGATGCCATTTTTCTAAGTTCTTTTTTGATTCTTGCACGATCCGGGTTGCGAATGCTTCTGAAAGCATAAAAAAGCAACTCTATAATTAATATGGATATACAAAAAATAATTGCTGTATTTGTAATAACATCCATCTTTTTATTCCTTTAATAGAGATATGATGCTGTTAATAATTTGACGCACTTTAGGCGTTTTAGCTCATTTTAGGCATTTCCCCGGTAGGGTAATCCCCTGCCCTGTGGAATCTGAAAGCCATTCCTCTGGGGTGTGGACTATATTTCAAAAATTTTCTCCGGATCGAATACGTCACGGGGTATGGATATCCCGGCTATGTTAAACTTATCAATAAATCTGGGGCGAACACCATGGAAACTGAAGTGCCCTTTTACTTTTCCTTCCTCATCCATGCCTGTTTGCCGGAATGAAAAAATTTCCTGCATTGTGATTATGTTTCCCTCCATACCTGTAATCTCCTGGATGCTGATAATCTTTCTTGTTCCATCCGGGAACCGTGAAATCTGTATAATAACATCGATAGCGGAAGCGATAAACCGTCTCATAAACTCATTGGAAATCTCCAGGTTGGCCATGGCCACCATGCTTTCCAGACGCATAAGGGCATCACGAGGAGAATTGGAATGGATTGTGGTTAGAGATCCTTCATGTCCGGTATTCATAGCCTGTAGCATATCAAAGGCCTCCGCACCTCTGACCTCACCCACAATAATCCGGTCCGGACGCATCCTCAGACTGTTTCTTACAAGATCCCGCGATGTAACTTCACCCCGGCCTTCAATATTCGGAGGCCTTGTTTCCATCCTAACTATATGGTCCTGCTTGAGTTGTAATTCAGCGGCATCTTCGATGGTAACAATTCGCTCCTCTTCGGGTATGAATTGAGAAAGGCAATTTAGCAATGTGGTTTTGCCACTTCCTGTCCCGCCTGAAATCAAAACATTAAGCCTTGCTTTGATAACGCCTTTCACAACCTCCCCGATTTCTTTTGTAAACGACTTTAATAAGACAAGATCCTTTAACAAAAGCGGATCCTTACCAAAGCGCCGGACAGATAAAATGGGGCCGTCAATAGCCAACGGCGGGATAATGACATTAACCCTGGAGCCGTCCGAAAGCCTGGCATCAACCATGGGGGAAGACTCGTCAATTCGACGTCCCATGGATGAAACAATCTTATCGATGATTCTCATCAGGTGGGTGTCGTCTTTGAATCTCGATTCGGTAAGTTCCAGCTTGCCGAACCTTTCTATAAAGATCTGACTGTATGTATTTACCAGGATATCAGAGATTGTATCGTCTTTAAGAAACGGTTCCAGCGGGCCCAGCCCCAGCACCTCGTCTTCTATTTCTGTATAAAGGTTTTCTCGTTCGGTTAAATTCAGGGGCACTCTGAAATCTTGTTCTTCTAATACCCGCTGCACAAGAGACCTGATCTGAGACTTGACAAGATTCTGATCAAGAGAATCTATCAGAGTCAGATCAATAAGATCGAGCAAACGATCATGAATCCTGGTTTTCAGCTCAAAATAGTCTTCAGAACTATGTTCGTTGAAACCGCCTTCTATTATTGTTCCACGGTTCATCTGCATTATAATCCAAACCTCCTTTAATCACCCTCTAATGACGGCGTAGAAAAGACCAGCCCTTTTTTTCCTGTTTTTCAGGTTCAGAGATCATTTGATCGGCCAGCTTCCTGAAGTTATTGGTAATCGCCTCCCGGGGTGCAAATTGAGAAAGCGCCTTTCCCCTGTTTAAGGCGGTTACCGCTGTCTGGTAGTCGTTGGCTATAGTCCAGAAGATCTCTTTTTCAAGGGTGGTTTCCGCATCCTTTATGGAAATATCCGATTTTTTTAAATAACGATTGATAACAAGCTTGATGTTTTCTTTCGGAGGAAAACCCAGATCATGAAACGTTCTTAACAGCTTGTTCGTATTCGACAGGCAGGGGAGAGTTAAATTTGAGACAAGCAGAAGCGTATTTGATAATTCCAGTATTTTCAAAGAAATACTCCCCAAAGATTGCCCGCCGTCGATGACCACAAAGTCAAACATTCTTCGCATAACCAGGAGCAATCGCTCCATAATGGCAGGTGTTGCCAGGTTCTGGTCGCTCAGGTAGCTTGGGGATGGCAGGACACATACTCCTGAAGCATCAACGGACAGAATGTTTTTTAAAAAAGTATCATCCAGGCGGGAAATGTTTTTGGTAATTTCGCTCCAGTTATATTTTGGCTCGATCTCCAGGAAAAGAGGGATATCACCAAACAAAAGATTCATGTCAATTAATGCCACAGATTGGACACTTTTTTTCTCGGCCAGGCTGACCGCCAGATTTACAGCCACCGTCGTTGTTCCAACGCCACCCTTGCTGCCGATGATATTTATAATCTTTCCGTCTTTTACTATTACCGTCCCTTGTGCTTTAACTTTCCTTTCTTTAAATGCTTTCAAGGCGTGTTTGATTTCTTCATCTTCGGTCGGCAGGCTAAAAAATTCCCTTGCCCCGATTCGTATTGCTTGCAAAAGCACAGCCTGGTCGGAATGGTCTGAAACAAAAAAAACCTCCCCGACTTCGCCTATGTTCAGAAGGTCCTGGACAAACTGAAATTCTTGATTAACCTTATCCCCCAGCTCAAAAATCAGAAGATCGGATAGACCTTTGGCGGTTGGTCCTTGAATATTAAATCCTTTAACGGAACGAAGGATTTTTTCAAACCGGCTTTTTAGCTTCGAATTTTTAATCTCTAACTTAACCGTTAAGTAATCTTCTGCCACAACACATTCCTTTTCTTTAGTTCCCTTTCGGCATTTTAATTCATTTTAGGCGCTTTTGCCTGCCTGTCTGTGTTACTCCGTCTGACAGGAAGGCGGGATTGTCCGGGTTAGTCCAAATCATTCAATCTTAATAAGAGGAACTCTTATATCTGTCTTTTCCGATTCCTTTTTGAAAGACTCTTTGTATTTATTAACACCATGTTCGGCGGCCTCACCATTAAGACCGACAACCGGTTCCAGATTTTTCCCGGCATCAGGATTTAAAATTTGATTCTTTTTAGCGGATTCAAAAGATTTTCCCCAATTCATTTCCAGGTTCTCCATCCTTTTCCCCTGAGGCAGGTTCCCGGCACAGCCCCATAACGTGATTGAGAACATACCCAGTATCACGACCCATATGATGTTGCCTTTCAGCGTCTTCATTTCATCCTCCTCCAATGATCCTTTTCAAGTTAAATAGGACGCGAATTTTCGCAGATATATACAGAAAATATTATTCTTTTTTAATTTAAGAATCTTGACAATCTGTGTTCATCTGTGTTCATCTGTGTCAAAAAAAGGTTATCTTATTTCTTTTCAAAAATATGTCCGAATTCACCGTCTAATTCAGCTTCTCCATAAGCTTTATGGGACTTACCGAAAACTCCCCAGAGGTAGAACTCAGCATCATCCGGATCAATGTAAAAATCGGTGGGTAAAGACTGCTCGGCCATATTAAGAGGTTTGACCAAATGAGGGGTAACGATAATTACCAGTTCCGTCTCATTCTTTTGATAAGACTTGCTTTGAAACAATGCACCGAGTACAGGAATGTCACCCAAGCCCGGATACTTTGATAGATTCTCCCGGGTAGACTCCTGAAGAATGCCGGCAATGGCAAAGCTCTGGCCGTCTCCCAGTTCCACCATGGTTGAAGCCGAGCGTGATAATATTCCGGGAACTACAGCACCTCCAATGGTTGTCTGGATCGAATAGTCTAATTCCGATATCACCGGCTGAACCTTTATGGCGATCCTTTTTTCACTCAGGACGGTTGGAGTAAACATCAAATTAACGCCGTATGGCTTAAACTCAACCCCAACATTCCCTTCGTCATCAATCTCGGGTATGGGGAATTCTCCACCGGCCAGAAAATTCGCCGTCTGACCGCTCAGGGCAATGAGGGTCGGTTCCGCCAAAATCTTTATCAATTGATTCCCTTTAAGAAAATCGAAAATACCGGTCCACTGATTACCACCATGTTCAAGCCGCAATATCCCGGTAATATCTTTGGAATATAAAGGATTAAACATAACTCCGGTATCTTCATCTTGTAAAATAGTACTTAGACCTCCAAGCAAACTAATGCCAAACTCCCCGGTGTCCTTAATCCAATTGAAATTAATCCCAAGCCGGTTTATTATTCTTTTTTGCATTTCCGCCACTTTCACTTCCAACATGACCTGTTGGGCACCGGCAGAGTTAAGTAAGTTAATAATTGTGGCATTCTTTTCGTCTTGCTTAACAAATGCGTTGGCCAGAACCAGAGCCTGGTTGAGATTTTCATTGCTGGAAACCGTTCCAGCCATTGTAATCGAGCCGTCTGTCGAAAAAATGCGGATATCTTTTTCATCGGGGAGGATATCATAGAGCTTTCGTTTTAAAAGCGAAACATCGTAGTTAACGTGCACATCATAGATGCAAAAAAGTTCGCCGTTTTTCCATAATGTCAAAGTTGTAGATCCCTGTTTCAATCCCTTGATATAAATTCTCCTGACGTTTTTACCTCTGCTGGCTTTTGTTAAATTAATAAAGTCAGCGACATCCTGATCGACGACTGTTATACGGAAATGATCTGATTCTGTGCATGGAATTTCCAGGACATCTGTTTTACCCTTTATCAGTTCAATGACTTCAAACCGGGGTTTTTGATATTCCGGTTGAATATTATCACCCGCCCAGGCGCCGACAGACAAGATCAATAATATGCTTGTAAGACCAAATAATACGGTTCTACTTATCCAGATTTTTTTTGGCATGAACATGGCCCAATCCTCCCTGGTCGATAACATGTCGATTTATTTACTTAAATCCCTTTTTAAGAACACCTTTTTCAGTCCATCTTATTATTTCCAATGAACAACCCTTTCTACATTTTCCTATAGGTACTTTTCTTTCAACTTTCTTCGTGGGCACAATAGGACGATAAGAGGCAAGTGTTTCCGGCAGGGTTGCTCCCGTTGTCAAAACCGTTTCCGTATCCAGAATATTTCTAAGGGCAAACTGAAGTTTTCCCTGGGTGGAGGCAAGGACCAGTTTTTCCCCTTCTTCAGGCGTGACTTCCAAAGTATAATTATCCACCGGAGAAGGCTTTCCTTCAGCATTTTCTATAAGCTCTGTTCCGGTTGCGAGAATACGTACGTTTTCAAAAACGGTTTTATTTATTGATTCTTTTGTTTTGGGATTGGTTGTAATAAGCAGGACATCCACACGATCACCCGGTTTGACTAGACCTGATAGACCGAGTACTTTAGTCCCTTTTATAGATATCGCGCGTTTCCCGGGTTTTAAAATTGCTGACACCCCCCCTCGGGTTACATCCGCAGGAGCCAGTCTTGATTCCAGAATCAGTTCCTTGCTTTTAATCGGAGTAATGACAACCCTTCCGACAAGGTTATCCGGACTTGAAAAAGACCCTGGGGGGAGGCTTTCTTCAAGAAAAGGAATTGTCTTAATCATTTTGGGTTTCAGCTTGGTTCCCGCAGGCAGTTCCACCATTGCAATAGCCGCCTGGCGGATACTAACCTCCTCCATTTTTGCTACTTCTTTTGGGGCCACCTGTTTTTTTACATATTTGTAAATAAAATAGCTGGCAACAACTGCGATCATCAAAGCCAATGCAATAGGAACTACTGCTCTCCATTTCCCCATGACCAGTCTCCTTTCCTTTCTTTAAAAAATTAAATGGGAAATTGATACCCAAAACCCTCTATAAAAATGTAACATAATGTGCCGATAGCCATAGCTATGCCATAGCACAGCCTGGGCTTTTTCTCGGAATCATCAGCAGGAATCGGAATAAAATTCCTTGTAAAAGCAAACGCTTTGACCGTGATTGCGCTTCTTGCAATAAAACCTTTAAGATATTGCATATTGAATAAAAAGACTACCAGAGCGTAAATACCACCTACAATAGCGGTAAAAAGACAAGCAATGACCACCCCTTTAGGGCCGATCATTGCTCCTACCGCACCCATTAGCTTGGCATCCCCTGCACCCATTCCACCCATCATATACGGGATAAGAAAGATAGCGATTCCTATGGCCAGTCCCTCTGAACTAAAAATAAAACCACTCCATCCATTTGCCACAGAATGATAAATAAGCCCCACAAGCATGATCGGGAAAGTCAGTATGTTGGGAATTTTCTGGATCCGAATATCAATTATTGCTGCAACGACCAAAATACTGCCCAAGACTATGGTTAAAAATGGATCTCCTGAAAAATTCATATACTCCCGTTATAAAGTTGAATAGTTACAGTATTAAATAGATTTTCTTTTTTTCAGAAAAAGATTAATAACTTCGTAAAAAGTCCAAATTTAAGGTGAGCAGATACTGAAAGTTAAGTCGAATTTAAAGTGCGCTGATTTGACCATATATGCAGCGCGATGCAAAAACTGGACTTTTTACGAAATCATCAAGCTTGCAACTCCATTCTTAGAATGGAATTGCAAGCTTATTATTAGAATATTTTCTTTTTGGCTTCCAAAAGCGTTTTTAGCTTGCAACAGCGCTGCCAGCTTCGCTAAATTTAGTCGACACACTTGTGCCAAGAGTTGTCACTGCAACAATGATTACTACAGCTATAAGGGCTACCATGAGTCCGTATTCAACGGCGGTCGCTCCTTCTTCGTCTTTAAAAAAAGCTATCAATTTTTTCATTTTAAATACTCCTTTTTTTTTAATTTCTAAAAAATTGCTAATATTTTTCTCTCTCTTTCTTCTCCTCTTTCAACACCCCCTTTTACTCGAAATCAATTTGATTTTAACCAGGCCATCAGAAATTCACAGCGATAGCTAACTATGCAAATATGCAAAGATTATGCCGTTTAAAAAGATATAAAGAAAAACTTGAAAATATAGTCTTTGTTCATAAATAAAAAGGGGGTATTCGGCCTCTATGCAAAAAATCTAATGTATTTTTATTTCTTCACAACTATCTTAATCTAAACAATATGTTATTTGGAAAAATAGAATTGTATTGTTTTTCCTTTTTAAAATCCTGTAGTTAATATCATGAAGATTGTCTTCACATAAAAAAACCATTTTTTCATAATTGTTTTTTTGCAATATTTGTCATATTTAGTGACAAATATTGTTCTTTTTTTTATTAGTCGTGAAATAAATGACGAATGATCCAGGATTATGCAAAATTTGACACAAGTAAATTTTATACTTTCCCTAATGTTGAAACTAAGTCAAGAAAAATGTATAAATATATATAATTTTAATTAATTTAAGTTATATTATACTTTAATTAATAAAATTACAATATATAATTTGAAAAAAATCAGAAAGATTATGTAAAATTAAGGTATTTTTTTACCTAACCTGAAAAAGCCGTTAAAATGACTAAAAACCCTAACCTGATCTGCCCTTCATAAGCCTATCTGCTTATAATATTTCAGCATTTTAAATAATAAAACCCAGGATTAAAGACACCGTTATTCAAAACCAAGGCAGGCGGGAGTCAAAAAAAGGCATAATCTTTGCATGATTTTCGGTGAGTAAATCAGTGGTCTGATTAAAACCAGACTAAAGGTCTTTATTTGATCCGATGAGTACCTTTGTTATAAAATTTCTGTATTTTTGGCAATTTTTTCCGGTATGCCCGAGTTGAGTCATTAACTTAAAGAATTAAGGAGTGTTGAAAATGAAAAAATTTATTAGATTCTTTAAATGCGAAAAGGGGGCAACCGCCGTTGAATACGCTCTCATGGTAGCTTTTATTGCCCTTGTGATTGTTTCTTCAGTATCACTTTTAGGTTTTAATGTGTCATCTAAAATTAACCAATTCTCTACCGATCTTGCTGCAGCAAGCTAGCAATAAAAATTTTTAGTAATTAGCTTGTTAATTTTTTGACCTATTTTAATCGTCATACGATGTAAGTAAGATATACGGAGTGCGAATCATGTAGATGGGAATTTAGTCTTTCTTGGATTATAGAGCCGATAAATTTTTATAAGTTCTAGACCTGCTAATAAAAAATCATTGATTTTAATTTTAGAACCGTAGATATGAGTCCACTCTTTGAGAGGATACTCTAAAGCATAGTCTTCTAAGCATTCAACCCCTTTATCTATTACGATAAGCTTATATCGGGCCAATATTTCAACATCAAATATCCATCTAACAGTGAAGGGTCGGGAGAAGACTTTTTTCAAATCAGAATTATTTTTAAATATTTTTGCGCCGCATTGAGTATCATAAATAGCTAATCCAAGCACATAACTTGCACAGGTGGCAAAGAGCCTGCCCAGATAGTGCCTAAGCGGATTTCTTTCTATTTTATATCCTAAAAGTTTTACACGGGATCCGATGGCTATTGTTTTTTTCTGGTGGTCCAATAATTCGCACAACCTGTTAATGGAATCCAAAGGAGCAGATAAATCCGCATCCCAGTATCCGATGTTTTTGAAATCAGATTCCATTGCTTTTAAAAATCCTTGTCTCACAGCCTCTGCCTTCCCTCTATTTTCTTTCTGCTTAACATAGGAAATTTGTTCGGGGTTGGAACTGCAGATACTTTTAACTATATCTGAAGTATCGTCAGTGCTTCCATCATCAACAAATATAAAGGATGTGTTTTTATTGTATCTTGCGTAATTTAAAAACTCCTCCATTTTAAGTCGCTGGGATTCGTTGTAACAAGGAACTACAATCGCTGTTTTTTGCATAACGCCCATACCGTAAGTCCGGGTAGTTTAATGCCAAATCTTGCCAAAGTAATAGAAACAATATTTCCCATTGTTAATATTAACGCAATGGTATTAGTAATTACCATATTATATTCCCAAACTCCAACACCTTTGTTTGCCATTGACTCCACCTTGGCCAGTCGCTCATGGTATAACGATATTAATCTGATAGGAATAAGTGGTAAGAAAAGATATCCGTAAGACAAAGGTTCCAAAAAAGTGCCGTTAATTAAATGGATTAATTCCCTCAAGTTATATCTTCGATAATGTCTCAAAAATCTATCGTGTGAACTATACAAAAAATTATATGCTGGAACGGTAATCAATAAATACTCTCCGGAATCCAAGTAGTTATTAATGATCTCATTCAGAAATATGCCGTCATCTTTAATATGTTCAAGAACATCCGATAGAAGTATCAGATTATATTTATCTGCTTTTAACCTTTCGAGTTTGTTATGGAAAGTGATATTATTATAAAGGATTGACAATTTTTCAATTTCAGAATCAGAAAGATTAATATCAACTCCATCAATGCTCTCAACATTAAATCCTTTTAAAACATTACGAACAGTAAACGCATCTCCACAGCCGATATCCAAGACTCTTAAAACATTTTCATTATTTATTTTCAATGTTAGAATTTTTGCTAATGCCTTAACCCGAGCGAGTTCCCATGGATGTCTCTTAAAATTGTCCTTTACCTCACATAAATCCATATTTTTTGTTTCGATTCAAATAGAAATAATATTCTGATTAACCCGCCGACCAAACCCCAAATGTTGGATCAACGATACGCCATACACCGCCCTTTTTCTCTATCAAATCCAGTTGAATGGGTTTATATCAATTGATCTGTAATATTTTTTATTTCTAATAAAATCTCTTTTTGTTTCATAATATGATCATAACGAAGCTAACAATAAAATTCAATACCGATTATGTCACGAAAAATTGAACCCTAAAATTACATTGACCTTTTTTGAAATCCAAAGCATATTTTCTGGGGCGAAGCATATTTCATTGGGGTTGAAGCTATTTCACCGGGGTAGCTCCGGCAGATCATCACTGGGTGGTTAAAATTTTCGCCTTTCTTCACCTTAGACCTTGGTTAAATATAAAATATAGGCTCTACAACCCGGCGGCCCAGCGGACTAGGTTCTCAATGTAAAAATAAATGGTTTAAGCGCTGACTATTTTTAATAGTATTTAAAAATAGTCTTGACTATTTTCATGTTTAATATAAAATTGTCAACATGATAAAACGTAATAAATACTTAAAATACTGGCAGGAACTTTCGGCTTCAAAGGAAATGATTTTTCTTTCCGGGCCTAGACAGTCGGGAAAAACAACGCTGGCCGAAAAGATGATCGGATCTTTCTTTACCAATCTTTCTTATTTCAATTATGACTTCATAGAAAGCAAGAAAATATTAAGAGAAGATCCTTATTTTTTTGAAAAGGATGACAGGATAGATGCTTCTTTGCCCCTGGTGATTTTTGACGAAATTCACAAACATGATAAATGGAAAAATTATTTAAAAGGCATCTATGACAAATTCCATGGACAGTATCAGTTTCTTGTGTCCGGAAGCGGAAGATTGGACACTTTTCAAAAAAGCGGGGACTCATTGGCGGGCAGATATTTTATGTTTCATCTGTATCCCCTAACCCTTGG
>CAZDAB010000004.1:0-20742 GCA_964502855.1 uncultured Desulfobacteraceae bacterium
AATACTATAACAATGTTAAGTGGTTAGGTATACTCACAACATAAATTCTCTTATCGCAATTTTCCTCGGACTTGAGATATCACCTTGATCTCAGATGTTATTGACGATTTTTAAGGCCATTCAAGGATAGCATAAATATAAGTTGTTTTAGAGCCTACGTTCCCTTTTCCAAATACCTCTCCATTCTTTCTGCTGCTGTTATGAAAAACCAACGAGTTATTGGGGGTTCAATAATCGGATAATAAAACGCTCGTCATCCTCTATAAGTTCCGGCAAAGTCCCATTATGGGCCTGCATGCTCTTTACTATCTTTCGAGGAATACCCATACCCATGTGTTCAAGATATCCATAATCGCGCATAATATCTTTAAGCAGTTGGTTGCGCGCCGAACGGCAACCGGAAAGCATTCGTTGAGGCGTGATGCCGTTGGGCAGTCGGCCGGGGGAACCGACTTCCAAGCGGTTTTCAAAGATAGCCAATTCAATGTCTGATCCTGACAAGAGATAGTCTCTGTGCACCAATGCGTTAACGATGGTTTCGCGAATCGCTTCTTCAGGGTAGGTCCATCGGTCCTCACGGCGCACCCCGTCTTTAAGCACGGTCTCAACCCCGGTATTCCGCTTGATAAATTCCACGGCTTGTTCCACCAGACCGTTTTCCACTAAACCTTGGGAACCTGCCAAAGGAACCATAGGACCACGTATTGTCAGACGCTCTTTAGCTGTGTAATCCTTCTCTTTGCCGATATAAGCAACGGCATCGATACCGGCTTGCGGCAGAAACCGATTTGGATTTTTGCCGAAAAGCAAAAGGCCTGCAATTGTAGCAGGATATCCGGCTTCATCCGATAGGAGTTCGGTATTTACTAAAAGCATTTGCCAATATAGTTCCGATCCTTCAATCCATTTCTTTTCTAATTCAGCAAAAATATCCTTGTAAAATCTCTCCCATTGTTTCTCGTCATCATACTCTTTGACATTTGTTCGCGCTTGTTGTTCAGCACTTTTTTTTATCTCATCTGTTGGCATAGGAGGAGGGACTTCTTGTTGTCTTACTCTTGTGAAATAATCTGTAAGTCTTCGCCTATCCAAATCTTGGATCGAAGAGCCGGACACAGGCCGCGTTTCCAACCGGAAAGCGCCTCTTTGCTGGAACAGCCTTTCCAACTCTTCGGGACTGGCTTCCCGGCTTTGGCTGCCCACTCGAATATAATAAGTCCGATGGTTGGCATGCCACACATGGTGAACCGTCCATCCACGATCCACCCGCACTATCGCCACGTGCTTTCCGGGTTCTACATCGCGGATCTCCCCATAATAAGGAATAATTTCGGGACGGATTTTATCCCTACAAGCAGTCATTACCCATTCCTCTAAATCCGGTCGGGTGATCCCGGCGATGCTGCCGTCATCATCCACCCCGAGCAAAATACATCCCCCCTGAAGATTGGCAAAGGCCACAACCTCTTTGGATAGGGAGCGGTTGTCCAGCGTATCCCTTTTAAACTCGGTTCCTGAGTTTTCACCGTTTTTTATTAGTTCTAATAATTCAGTTTTTGTCATCTGATCACCTCTAAAAACCGTACTTTAAACGTCGCATCTCAAAAGCATCTTTTCCCCCTTCCAGGACCTCTTCCACAAGTTCACGGACAAGGGGTACATCGATAGATCCCATATGTTCCCGAGGAAGCTTCGCCTTGCCTTGTCCTGCCTCTCCAAAAGCTGTTAGTCCTACTATCAGTTCGGCATCGCCCAGTACAGGGATATTAGCGTTATGTGTAGCAAAAATAAACTGACGTCTGCGTTTCTCCTCCCTCATCTTTGGCACTATACCATCAGTAATGAAGCGATTATCCAGATCATCTTCCGGTTGATCCACAACAAGAGGAGCATCTGACTCAAGTAACAGGAGGAGAAGTACTGCCGTAGCCTTTTGTCCGGTAGAAAGGTCTTCTAATGCCTGCCACGTGGGAGGTTGATTCTCAGCGGCTACGTTGAGTTTGATTGCAGTGGTAGGCGGCAAATCCAATTCTTCAATCTGCATGATCACATCGGGTTTTGCTTGTGTAATACGCTCTGACTGGCTGGAAGGAATGTTGAACTTCATAGAGAGCGTTTCACGACTATCTCTACATGCAGCCGCGAATAACGGCAGAGAAAATTCCGTGCTTTGAGTTAAAGAATCAATTGTTTCGGATAACCTTCCTCCGATTTGATCACGCAAGAGCTGAACCAGTGGTTCCCTATTGCCGCCAGCAGTAACATCAACGAGAACTCGTCCTTCAAGCTTTCGGCTTACCTTTTTGGCAGCACGTTCTAGATTTCGGAATTCCTCGGCCTTCACATCTTCCCATTCAGACAAGAGGTTTCGCCTTTCAGTTTCATGTTCTTTCAGATTGCGCTGCAATATAGCTTGCCTTTCCTTCAGAGGGCGGAGTTCTTCAATTTGTCTCCTCAAGCGGATGAATTCTTCACCATCAATCTTAGATTTCTGTAGTTCACGCAAAATAGCTTCATATGATGCCATTACTACTTTTTTTCTCTCTTCCCATCGGCCCCGGATTCCTTGCAACCCAGTCTGTGCTTTTTCTATAGCCTTTTTTATTTCAGCAGCAATATTCTTCATATCTCCGGTAAATTGGTTCAGGATAGCGTCCGTGTCAGCTAAAATTTCTTTTCCGGGAAGATTCTCCAGCGCTTTTGTTGAAACAAATGCACGATCTATGGGGAGAGCACCCTCTAATTGAGCCAGCAAATCCTTGAAGGGATCAAGGCGTTCTTCAGAGGTTTTAAGCACCCGCTCTTCACGCACAAGAAGACTCTGTTCTTTTAGCTTATCTTCAAGACCGGCCTCTTGAAAACGTCGTAATGTTTCTTCAAGAGCCGGTAGGGTAGAGAGACGGTCTTCAATCTGAGAGAGTTCTCTATGTGTTTCGAGTAAACGCGACCGTGAGCGTTCCAGAAGCAGGTAGACCCCTCTTTTCCGCTTTAGGATGTCAGCATCCCGCTCGACAAAACGGTCCAACAGGCGAGTGAGTTTTTCTCTGCTCTTAGTAAGTTCTGATATCTCATGTTGCCCGAAAACTTCGGTCTGAGGGACAACATCGGTCGGAGTTAGATTGAGGACTTTGCCGGTCTCGTCTTTGACAACAGGAGGATTTGGGATGGTTCGTTCTATTAGGTATTGGCGCTTATCTGGATGGTAAGATCGGACAAACAATGAAATCTTTGTTCCACTGCGAAGCACCTGACGGATGATCCCCCCATGAACCTTGAGGGCTTCTTCGCCAAGCGGTTCCAAGCCCAGGACATAGCGCACACTCTCAACAACAGTAGATTTTCCGGTTCCCCTTCCGCCAATCAGTACATTCAGGTTTTCATTGAAGTGAATTGCCGCGCCATCAAGAAACCCACCCTGCCAAGACAAGGCAATGAATTCGGTGTGTTCCTCCGGTGCAGGATCGCTATCCAGGCGAATCCTGGATAAAGGATCAAGAAACGCCTGACGCAAGCCTTCTAAAGTCACATTAGACATCTTTATCCAACAAGATGAGCCTGCCTTTGAGAAATCCTCAGAACTCGACACGTCCTGTGCATTGATTGCGGCTACAGGTCGATCGCGGAGATACTCAGGGTTTTTGTTCTCAATAATTGGTCGTATGTTATCTGGTGCATCACTGACTGGTCCCGGCAGTGCGCAAGCCATTAAATGTGGCCATTTCCAAGCATTTATCCGTGGTTGGCCGGAAAGCTTATTTAGAAGTCCACCGTCACTAGCGACATGCGCAGCAACACAAACACTCCCCCAATTACTATGTGATTCCTTCAAGAATTCGGTAACATCATATTTGCCTGTAGGAGATGTTGTCTCTTCTCCATGGATGCCGCAATCGCCCAAAATCCGTTCCAAACTCTGCAAATCTTTCGATGGATCAAACAAACAAAGCAAGTGAACACCATCCTTGCTAACAGCTTCAAACCCCGGAAAAACAAATATTCCGGCATCTTGGGCAGTTTGAATGAGTGATTGTGACGTTCGCACACGGTAATGGTCGGTAACACCGATAACCTCAATACCAATTTTCTGGCACGCTTCCACCATCGCAGAATTATAATCCGATTCGTTGCTGTACAGCGTTTCTTTTTTGTGCCTTACAACGTAATCGAACGGGTTCACTTGAAGAGCGCAACGATAGAAACGGGCACCGTTGGGCAACTCAAGGGCATTTGTTATGGATTCCGTTTTATTCATTTTATTTCCTCGCCCATTTTAAGTCTCTCTTAGTTGTTTTCCGTTCACACTCGTGTATAGGTAATCGTTGTCGACTTACATTTCCGCTTTCTTTGATCTATAAATCCCAAGGTAAATTTGTCATCTGGCTTTTGGAAAATATCCAATCCACGACCTAAAATAATCCTCCATCCAGTGTCCGTTTCTATCCAACGATCATGAAGATTGTTGTCGAAGACATAATTAAAGTCAATACTATCACTGCCGAGTCCTGTTTTCACATCATCAAGTTTACCTTTAAGTTCTGCTTCCTGATAGGCATCACATCCTGTCACCAAGTTGAGGCTCAACGTGTTGTCTATTGGCTCCAGAATTTCACAGAAATTCATAAGGTTGTAAATTTGGTATTGCAAACGGATATACGGATCATATATCTTGATTGACTTAGCGCCCCGCATATAGGGAAGGAAGAGTTTTTCGTAAGAGATTCCCTTTTGCCCCTCAATGATATCCAATGTTTTTTCTTCGGGATTCCGTTCCGGCGATAAGGGATCAGTTTTTTTGGCTTCTTCTTCCGGGTCCGGTCGTTCGTCTGGATGGGAAAGCTGGAATTCATCAGGGATCTGGCTCTTTATCGTAATCCATTTATATTCTTGATCGATTTTGGACAATTCATCACGGATCTGTTGGCGCATACGAACTGCAGGATTTACGCAGTATGAAATAAATTCATCTTCAGTTAGATTGAGGTCAGGAAACAGCAATTTTAAAAATCCCTCGGCTAACCTTGAGATAGCCTTGTTATCTCTCATGTCTTCACTTTGAGGCAAGTGCAGGCTTTGTGATATATAGTCCGCGTATTTCAGATCGACACGAAGTTCATGCATAACTTCGCTAAAAAAGTCCCCCTTGAAACCAAGTGTCTTGGAAGGGGTGTTCCTCGAAACGCGCGGCATAAACCACCCCTCAATCAGTCCGTGAATTCGATCGATAAATGCTGATTCCTGAATGGCAGTCGGCAGTTCTTTGAATATCCCATCGCTTTCATACAATGGTAGTCGGTTAATGCCCAGTGTGATATTTCCAAGCATGACAAAGCCAGACTCTGCTGTCCCTAAATTGCCTGTTGCTCTGCGGTATCTACCGCTTTCAAGATACATCTTTAATGCTGCCATGGCCTCGCCAGAGGCATCGGTGTGAATCTTTTGTATTTCATCAACTACGACAACATCATATCGTGGAATAAGGCCAATTTGCTTCGTGTTGCTATTAAAAAACAGAGCGGGGGCGGAAAGTTTGCCGCCTGGTATTACCGCTGCGTAACGGCTAATATTGTCAAACACAAACGACTTGCCGGTTCCTTTTGGTGCCAATTCCGCCAGGTTAACTCTCGGCTCAACCAGGGGGATGATTCTACTCAAGAGCAAGAGCTTCTGTGACAGACGGTGCACATCGGGATTGAACTGACAGCTTGAGACCAAAAGGTCTATCCATTCGTCTATGTCGAAGTGTTTGCGGGAATCTCGAAAGTAGTCCAGATCAATGCCGGGGGTTTGAAATGCTTTAAATTCAACCATCCATACTTGACCTTTTTTTATGTCTTCACCGTCAGGGGGCACATATCGCAAGGTCCCAAGTCCCCACATGCCTGTTTTTAGCAGCATGGGGTTATTGTCGATGATATCCCTTTGCACCATACCGTTGTTAACGTCCAGCAATGGGATGCTGAGATCGTGAGTGTTTTGTACCAAATTGACATTGACTCGGAAATCATCCAGAATACGGACCTCTTCCTGCTCTATCAGACGATTCAGGATCATGTTTTTATCCGCTTTTTGCGGGAGAAACCTTGAAACGGTATTGACGATTTCGTTTCTGCCGTCCTCTGTGAGTTCGTCTCCATCCATAAATTGGCTGACGATCCATTCACCGACATAGACGGGAATCGCCCGAGCACCGAAACCAGCTTTACTCATAAGTCCTTTATTGATGACGACCTCGCCGTAATAATCTTTTGCTTTTCGTTCAAATGATTTCATGTAATTCCTGCCTCCATTAAAGATTTCTCAAATTGAGGCCCACCGACACGGCTGATTTGAACTCGCTATCAAGAGTTAGGGGGAGCGTGCGCTGCTCGCCGGCAATCTCATAGGCAATCTCTATCTCCAGGCTCTTTTTATCCAAGGCTGCCTTCTTGAAATAGCAGTTCATTCGAAGGGTATTAACACTCCCGGCCGGTATAGTCACAATTTCACAACTTTTAAGGTCAGTTTCAGGCGATATAACGCTTGCTCGATGAATACGAATTTCAGTCGAGTTCAAGTTTTGTATCTCAATTTCTAGCGTGACAACTCGCTGAATGTAAAATTTAGCAACGCCGGTCTCTTTCACAAGATCCAGGTTAAGGTAACGCGCAGAAGGGGTTTTCCAAGACGCTTTTACCATTTTGTATGAAGCTGTGGGAACGATAACCTCTTCAGGGGTGGCACCACCGTGCATGTAACCTTTTGCAATGCGGGTTTGGCGAACCGTATTGTGCCCCCGGGGTAAGAAATAGATCATATTTTCATCGGAAAATGGCCGCTTAAAACGATGTCCTATTGCCCACAAATTCTCTGGGATGTCATTAAGCTGATCTTCGGTTACTATCGAAAACCGGTGTTTTTCATTGACGAAAAGTTTGTTGACGACTGCCGAGTCAAATGAACGCTTCTCTTCGTCAAGAATGCAGCAAGCTCCGTGGTCAGTCACCACGTAAACATTGAAATTTTCCTTTGATCCCGCCCACTCTTGTGACAATCTGCTTACCGATTCAGCCATGCGTGAAAAAATACGATGCAGTTCATCCTCATGCGTGGTGTTTTTGGCTTCCACGTCGGAGTGCAGGATCTCATCTCCGTCCACGAAGTTCAGAACGGCAATGGTAGTCTCTTGCGGAGCCTCCATTTCCGATAGTGATTTCAGGTTGCTCAGGTATACAACATTTTTCCCGCTCCAATCGGATGCAGATCGGTTTTTAAGAACAACCTCGTAGTTTCCTGCTTTGTTTTGCCACTTTCCACTCAGGAGCGCAGTCTTGTTGTATTCCGTGATAGTCGGCAGCCCGGCGAATCTGTAGTGAAGGTCATGGCGGCTGAATCCCACATTGCGTAATGCTTGGTCCAGGAGTTCCATAAAGGCGATAGGAAGACAGTCGACAAGCAGAATGATCGTAAATTCGCTGCTTGAATCGCTTGATAAGATGTTCCTCAAGCAATGCGTCAAACTGAGGTCGGGGTCTTTGTGGATAGAAGCATATTCACTAATGTACCAATCCGAGAAGCGCGCTACCGTTTTCTCCAGATCCTCATCATATTGACCATTGTGTGTCTGCCAAATGCGGTAGGGTATGTATTCCTCAGCTGTCCACCGAATCCACTCCGCACTACTCCAAACCTCTTCAGGCCCGACCAGAGTCGGTCTGCTGGGCTTTACACAGAAAATAAAGGAGTTCAATTGGCTCTCGCTTACACCTGGACATGATTTGAACTTTTCCCGTACCACTCGAATATCTGCCTCAGTCGGCGCAAATTGTTTCCTTTTAAGAATTCCTGAAATATATCGGTATTCTTGCGAGAGTTTTCCTGTAGTCCATCCCACTACCTTCTGGAACTCGTCGCTTGATGAAACTTGCTCCTGTATTTCTTCAAAGAGAAACTCAATTTGGGTCAGCATCTGTTCACGTGCCGTAGGTTCCAAAGGCAAATCCCTAACTATGCCAGGGGGAATTCCGCGAACAAACAGAATCTGGTCCGGGGCCAATACATATTCCAGCAACTTTTCAGGATAACCGTGTAGGCCGGCCCACAGGCTAAGCCACTGCCAGTTTTCACCAGCATTTTTTGGAAGGCGTTTGCAGACTTCTTTCAACCATGTCTCGCTACTTCTCTCCGCCCACTGACTGCATTTGTTCTCCAAGCAACGTTGCAGCAGCGGATATTTCGCAAATGCTTCCCTTGCGGTATTGCTGACCAACGCTTTGAGTGCCGGGACAATATCTGAAGCGCTGAAAATGTCTTTCTGAAAGGTGCTTCCTAAAAAACAAGTTAAAAACCGCGTTTCAAAAGGAGTACGTTGCTGAGAATCTACATCAATTTCTAAAAGATTCTGTTCGAGCACATCGGCGTCAGTCAACCAGTCCGGCAGGCTTACATTCCACTGCTCGGCCAATACCAAGCGGGCCGTCTTTTCTTCGAACTGGGATGGGCAGCCGATTTGTCCCGTAAAATCCCGCAGCCAGGCGAAGTGGTTCTTTGAACGCACCCACACCCTCTGGCAACCATGTAATTCCCAGTAGGGAGATAATTTTTGGCATGCCTGGACGTAATCTGCGTCGTTTTTTACCAGAAGCACACCATCAAGCGGAGTGTGCGCAAGATCGCCGATATAACTGATGGATGCCTTTTTTTTACTAACCTCGGTCAAACGCTGGCTCCTTGTTTGTCCTTAGCAATATTGCTCATTAGCGCTTCAAGTTCTTTGGCCCTGTCCGTATTCAAAATGTTCTTTTTCACGCCATAGTTAATTACAGATTTTAAGACAGCTACCAAGCCATCTGTGTCGTTAGGGCATTTGAAAGTTGCTTCTCCGAACAAGTTTTCCTGAATTTCATATTTTCGCTCTCTGCTGACCAGTTCCAAATTTGCCACATCGCTGTAGTTACCTTCATTATCCACAGCCCTTATTTTAATTTTGACATTGGAACGATTCTTGAGCAATTCAGCAAGGTCAGTGTCGGTGGTTATCTTTTGTGCGTTATTGGACGACCGAGGATCACTGCCGTCCGTTGTAAAAACCAACGCACTGACCCCATCGGGTATTTTTGCCCACACTTTCTCGGTTTCACGCAGCTCTTTCTTGCCTTCATCAACTATTGGTTTGAACACCACGGGTTTGGCTTTATCGATTTCGGCCTTGGCTTGTTTCAACTTGGATGCATAATCCTTGATGTGAAGTGACGTCCATTCTGAAACCGCACCAAATCCGTAATCCTTGGGCAGGAGCTTGACGATTTTTGTGTTGAAGCTGGCGGACTGATCGGCTAACCGAGTTAAAAAATGGGTGGCATCTTCGTGGTCGCATTTGTGAGGGTCGCGTTGGCTTGGATTCAAATTCCCATACCACTTGGTTACCTCGTTTTCACACTTAATCATGTCGCCCTTTACACCGTAGACTTCACAGATCGCCTTGGCAACCTGACCGTGCGCCGACTGTTCGCCGGAGTTAAGCAATTTAACATCCTTAGCAAAGGCTTCTCCAATGGTTTCGGCTTCCTTCTGTGTTAGGGCATCGCCAACAGGACCATCAGTGTATACAGCAGGCAATTGCTCCAGCATTAAATCAAATCGGTCTACGCTGCCAGTCAGGCCGCTCATCAAATATTTAAGATTATTTAAACGGGTCTGTTGGTCATTATCGTAAAGGCTGATGACCTTGGCCACAGTCGGCAAACCGTTCCACCATTGCTTGATTGTATCAAAGGCTGAGTTGAGGGACCGTGTTTCTCCATGTTTGAGAGGCTGTGCGCCGACTGCTTTGGCAAATAGATCTATAATGCTGATCTGGGCTTGCGAAATATCCCGGACCACAAACGCTGTCTTAGCCGACGGGTCCGAGATAATCTTTACCAGATCGTCATAGGTTTGAAGGGGTTGTTCCACCATTCTGGTGGAATCTTTATACACAATCAACCGTTCGCCATACGCTCGAATGATGTGGGCCAGCGAAAGCATCAGAGGTGTACCTCCAACCCCATAGGGCGCAGTCTGGGCTTCCTCAAGAAAAGCGCCAACCGAGAATGTTTCCCCCGGATTAAGGTTTACCAGCCGATCACAAAGTTCTTTGAAAACCGGAAAATCATCATGAATCTTGGCAGGATCGGTTTCGCAGGAGAAATAAGAAACCACGCCCTCTGAATCAGTTTTCTTTAGGGCTCCAGCACCTTTCAACAAGACTTTTTGAAGGTATCGCTTTTCCCCATGGTTGTCTGGGTTACCGTTGTCAATAAGGACCTTTTCCGCCTGTAACAAAACGCCCACGGCCTGTTTCAGTGCAGTGTTCTTTCCGGTGCGCCACTTTTCGTCGTGACAGAAATTCAAGTCAGGGTGCTTTATACGACACCTTTTCGTAAACAATTCATCGCACAGCATGTCCGCAGGCTTGTGTGACTGTTTGGGTTTGTCCACCAAAACCTTTCCAACCTGCCAATACCAACATGCACCGCTGCCCTCCTCAATATCTCGGAACACCCGCTGGAGGGTCGGCAGATAACCATCGTCGGGATTTTCAAAAATGTCTCGCAGCCTTGACTCGGTCTGGGCACTTATTTTTTCCGCTTCATTGGGGGGCAGGTAATGGCGGCACGCCTTTACCTTCAGAAGGGTCTCCGTAAAGGGCTGCGGTGCATGGGGCACGGCCAAAGCCACGTTGGCATCAGAAATGTATTTGGCAGCCTCACGGGCTACATTGACCTCGGCATCATCCTCACAGAGCGTATAAACAAGAGTTCCTTCAAAACTTTTCGATGGTTTGTTCCGGTTTTCAATGTATTCTGTGCGGATTTCATCCCAAAGCGCATCTCCAAGGTCTTTAGCCCGAACGAAACGCGCACGAAACCGCTTGTCTTCCCCAAAGCGCATGTTGTAACCTTTGGCCTCTGCGAAATCCGAAAGACGCTTCCCTCCGGCTTCTTCCAAAAATGCTGCCACCGTGTCCGTTGGGTGCAGGCTGGTGTCAGCGACATAACGCTCGATTAAATCATAAGGGTCTTCGCCGGTGCTTGCGGCCAACTCGTAGGTTTTTGACTGCTGGCGGAAAAACACCGCGCCTTTTTTAACCAGGTCTTTCAAATATCCTTTGACCTGGTTTTTCTCGGATGAACTCAGACAGTAAAGGCCAAACTGAAGATTCTCCAAGCTCGTCGGGATCTGGCAGAGTTGATAAATTAAAATTGCCCTGAGCGCCTGAACACGCTCGTCTTCCTGAAAACCGAAAAGGTCTTTCTCTGTGGCTTTTCGAAGAGCGTCCAAGCTGGCATAGAAGCCGTTGACAAACTGCCGTTGCCTCTCTCGCAATTCTGGGTTTTTTTGTGAGAGTTCTTTATAAAAAAAGGTGAACAGCTGATCCACTGTGTACAAATTCAGCTTGCCTCCACTTACCGTCATGTTGGCATTTTCAATAAAGTCCGCATACGATCCCTTCTCTCCACCCACATCGCCTGAAAAAAAGGTGAACGTACTGCGTGCATCCGAGCCTATTTCAGAAGATAGCTTCAGTAGACATGCCAGGGCCATGGGGTGCACACCGTAGATGTCTTCCAACACCCGCTGGCGAATGCGGTTCACATCGTCAATCCATGGAAAAAGATCGAGTGATTTGCATGGCGGCACCAACTGATCGAACACGCCTGTTTTAGGAGCGATTTCGCTTTCCCATGTCTCGCACTGCTTGTCTGTTTCCACGATGGCCCCAATGATCTCCTCTATCCCTTCATTGAGCAGGTCCACCTGGGTGATGCGAGCGCTCATGACCGCAGCGTCATCTTTACTGAATCGGTCGGCGTAAGATTTGAAGTCCTTGTGAATACATCCCACAAAAACCACATTCGGTTCGGTTTTGCAGATAGTTTCCATAAACCCTTGCAGGATATCTTTTGAGTAGCCCGCTTTTTCCAGGGTGAAACCGAACTCATCGAAAAAAATAGCCAGCCCCTTGAATCTCTTCTTGAAGGCAGAGCTTTTGACCAGCTTTTTGATAATGGGAATCAAATTACCGGCCCGAGCCTGGAATTCCACTCCACCCATCATCTCCTTGAATGAGGCGCGGAATTTGCTAAGGATAATGGATGTCTGCCCGAGCCCTTTGACCTTGTGAAGCTCATCGGGAGGAGCGGAAAGAACCTGTTCAAGGCTGCCAAAGATCTTAACGAGCTCTTGCGCAAGCGGTTTGACATCCTCACGTCCTATAGCAAATGTGAGAAGCAGCTCCAGTAACATTTCATCAGAGCACTCCTCCAGGCCTCCTTCCAAGAAGCGCTCTCTGAGTCTCTGCCTGTGTCCCACTTTCTCTTTTTCTGCCATAATCCTATTTACCATTATTAACGGTCCGAATCCTTTTAATCGCTTTTATTGTTGGCACCTCCACCTCGCACCCATTCATCGACTTCCTGCTTATTGAATTTCCAGAGCCGACCTATTTTGTGTCCCGGCATTTGCCTTTCGGTAATCCATCTATAGACAGTATCCCGTTTGATGCCGAGATGTTCTGCAATCTCATCCACAGAAAGCCATCTGTCTTCCATCATTTATCTCCATTCACATTTAAACTGTAGGGTGTCTCCTAACGAACTTTTTAATTTAGCTTATATATTGATTTACTACGGTTCAGCCATCAAGGACTTTCACCCCTTTGGATCCCAAAAACAAACAAAATATATCATAGAGAAATCCATTGTCAAACCGTTTATTTGAGTTTTTTACTGGTTTAACCTATTTTAACCGATTGAATCTATTTTAATGCTGTGATCATCCTATCAAATCTGTATGCTTAGGTGAAAGGAGTCCGGGTGGGGCGAACAGCGTTTTCGCTCTGATGATTTCTGAGATATCCATCCAAATGGTGCAAGTATCATCCACCTCAAAAACCTGCAATAAGTCTGACTGACCAGGGAGGTGACTCTAACACAATCATGGAGGTTAAAAAAGCGAAGGAGGTCTCGGGATCAGAATAAGGAAGTTCCGAATATGTGAATATTAGGGCTCGATTTTTGCATCTTCAATCAACCCGTAATACCTATTTATTGCCCGTCTGAATAATTTTTCTCGATGGATTGAGAGATCATCGTATTCTCTATAATCTTCCATATAGGCATCAATGGATTTGTTGTCTTTTTTAAATCCATCCAGGCCATATTTTGCCAAGAATTCCAAATAATCAGATACAATATCAAATTCTGCTTCAAAAAACTTTATCGTGCTTTCATTTTTCAATAATATTGATTTATATTGCCGCAACAGATTCCGATTGTTCTCCCCGGTTTTACCATTAAAATCTACGCCATCAATATCAGCGTCCCAGTTATGGGACTTCAAAAAGCTTCCATGCTTATCTTCAAATAAGGAATACTCGCATGTTTGGTGACAGTTAGGGCAATTGATTTCAAAGCAATTTGACATGGAATCAAAGCTTAACAAAGATCCATCCGTAGAGATCGAAATTAAAATCTCACTACATTCCCAACACCGGATATTCAGTGTTGATTCTTTCCACTCTAAATGATGTTTCATAATCATCCTTTTAAGAAGCTATACCGGCTATATTCGTAGAAAATTGTGATATAAGCAACTAAAAAATCATATTTCACTTAAATCCCAAATTTGAAAATGTTTTTATCCGATCAAATCAAGGGGTCGGCAATATTTTAATGCTTTCTCCAGAGACACGCAGGGCCTCAATCGCAACTCATTAAAACGGATAATCTTTTGACAATTCATTGTAAAGATGGGATGTTACACTGTAATTGAACATGGGAGCCTTGTTCAGAATATTTCGTGAATAACGCACTGTCTCAACAGATTAAAAATCATATATTAATATGAGAAATCAACAGATCCATCGTTCAGGAACAATTATTGAATCCATCCGTGGTATCGTGGACCGGGTTACATACCACAATCCGGATAATGGATGGTCTGTTCTTCGCGTTTTACCCTTCGACAATCCGCACCAGCAGGAAACAGTCACCGTTCATCAGACAAAGGTTTTTGCCGGTGCCACAATGGAATTCCATGGGTCATGGACTGTACATCCGAAATTTGGCCGCCAATTCAAGGCCACAAAAGCGTTTGAAAGAAAACCCGCTACAACTGCCGCACTGGAAAAATATCTTGGATCAGGGCTTATCAAGGGTGTTGGCCCAAAGACCGCAAAAAAGATTGTAAAATACTTTGGGAATGAAACCCTTGAAGTGTTTGAAAATGAGATCGAAAGACTCACTGAGATTACCGGCATCGCTCAGAAAAAATTGACCATGATCACGGATGCCTGGATTGAACATCGTGCGATCAGAGAAGTGATGATGTTCCTTCAGTCCCACGGCATCAGCACCCTTTTTGCCGTACGAATTTACAAAGAATACGGAGACAATGCCATTGAATATGTGAATGAAGATCCGTACCGGTTGGCTCAGGATTTTTATGGCATTGGCTTCTTTTCGGCGGACAAGGTGGCGTTGAGCATCGGTCTTGATAAAAACAGTCCACAAAGAATAAGGTCAGGTATTAATCATGTCCTGGCAGCCAGCAGGGAATTCGGTCATTGTTACCTCACAGAATCGCAAATTACCGAACAGGTGAATGAGCTTTTGGAATTAAAACTTGATGACCGGATGTCTGATTACCTCGGACAAATGAAGCAAGACGGACTTGTGATGGTCCGGGAACTTGTTAATTCAGAGGGGGCAACCGAATCCTGTTATTATTCCAAATCTCTTTATTTTGACGAACTATACGTTGCCAAGAGAATTTCCAATCTCAAAAATCCACAAATTGTTGACAAGAAAAGGGTTGAGAACTGGATCAATCGATACTGCAAAACAAAAAACTTTTTCCTGAGTGATGAACAGGCTGATGCCGTCAAGGATATAGTGTGTGAAAGGTTTTCTGTGCTTACCGGCGGTCCCGGTTGCGGCAAAACCACCACAACCCTGGTATTGGTTAAATTGCTTGAAGCGATGAAACGGAAAATCTTGCTTGCCGCTCCAACCGGACGGGCTGCTCAACGTATGATGGATGTCATTGGGAACGAATCCAAAACAATCCATCGCCTGCTGGGCTGGCAAATTGGCTTGTTCCAAAGGAATGAGGAAAATCCTCTCGATGTGGATTTCATTATCGTTGATGAATGCTCTATGCTGGATATCAGCCTGACTGCTTCATTGCTCAGAGCGATTCCCCCGGAAAGCCAGATCCTTTTTATTGGCGATGCGGATCAATTGCCGTCTGTCGGAGCTGGTAATGTCCTCCGGGATATTATAGCCTCTGGTGTAATCAAATGTTTTGAATTGAAGAAAGTGTTCCGGCAAGCTCAAGAATCTCTGATTATCCGGTATGCGCACGAGATTAACAATGGTGACATGCCTTACATTGATTCGCCGTTCAGAAAACCTGAAATATGGGAGCAAAAATCCGATTGCCTGTTTATGGATTCGGATGAGGCCACTAAGGAACAACTCAATTTCATTACCAGGGTCAAAAGGTTCTATGAAAATGAGCCACATGAACAAGCCAATGCAGCTGGATCAGACACCAATCTGTATGAGTTCAGAATAAATGAACCTGTAGTTCCCTACGAAACGGAATTTAAGATCCCTAAGAAATTTCAACATGTCGATCTGGAAAAGGTATACAAGGCAGAGGGCAAAATTGATGAATTGTTGTCGGTTTTGAAAAAAGTCCATCCATGGTCATCGCTGCATTATGGACTGTCGGCGTTCGATGTTGTGAGAAAGCTTTACCTGGAATGGGTGCCTAAATATCATGGGGAAAAGACAGAAATTCAGATTCTTTCTCCCATGACCAGGGGTAGCTTAGGTACGGTCAGCTTGAATAAGATGATCCAGGAATCGGCCAATCCTGCTCAGAGGGGAAAAGGTCAATTAAGTGTCGGCGAGAGAATTTTCAGGGTTGGTGACCGGGTGATTCACCGCCGGAACAATTATGAACTTAACGTGTTCAATGGCGATATTGGCACTATTCAAGAAATCGACACTGAGGAGTTGACATTATCAGTCTCATTTTTTCCTGATGGCCGGATAGTGGATTACACAAGAGATGCTATCCCGGAACTGGATCTGGCCTATGCCATTACGATTCACAAATCGCAGGGGAGCGAGTTTGAAACGGTTATTATTCCAATCCTGACGCAACACTTCAAAATGCTATTTCGAAATTTGATTTATACCGGTCTGACCAGAGCCAAAAAACTGGCTGTCCTGGTTGGAACGCGAAAAGCATTAGCAATGTCCGTTAAGAATCAAGATACCAGTCAGCGACAGACCTTGCTGAAAGAACTGCTGAAATGACTGCGGCTTTATTTTAAATCCTTTAATAACAAGATGATCTATAAAATTTTTAGGAGCATTTTACTCCCAACAACCGGAAATTTAACAGAATCTCATCCCTTATATCAATTATTTTCAATCCGAATGCAATTATTTTTAGTATCATATCTCGAAATCCCATGTGTTTCCCATAAGTTTGACTAAATTTGGCCCTCCATGCCATCCTTGGTGATCATCTTTTATCTCAATCGAGTCCAATCAATTTCTGCGATTTTACATCCTACCTATTATTATAAGCATAACAGGCGCGATCAAAATAAATAGAAATGGTTATAATCCTGTCCAATCATTGGCCTTAAAAATTTAACCAGGACAAAAGGAGTCAGCATCTTATGGATAAGATAAAACCCACAGAGAATGTGTTTCTCGTGGGAATCGATATCGGTTTTGGTGATGTCAAGGTTGTGGCAACGGGTCCCAACGGAATAGGAGAGCTGAAAACCGAGCATTTGAAGTTTCCTTCGGCAATCGCAAAGGCCAAAAGGCAAAGAATAAGAGGACTTAAAAACGCCTTTAAACAATACGGTTTCAGTAACCAGAGATACCTAGTGGGTAACGAAGCGCTTTTTTCCGAAACGGTTATTTCAAGCAGGGATATATCGTTTCTTCTGGAATACGCTCCTTTGTTTGTTTTCAAGATCATGGAGGAGTTGTCGGTACTCTTCAACAAAAGCCTATCACAAATGCTGCAAGAATCCAAAAAGTTGTGCATCGGCCTGCCGCTGGCATATTATTTTAGCAAAAAGAAAGAACTTACCAATAGAATTCGAAAATTCAACGTATCCGGGACAGCCGTGGACTTCGAAGATACTGAAATCGATGTCTTGCCGCAAGGGCAGGGCATTCAGTTCGATTTTTTGATCAACAACGGGACCATCAGCGGCATCTGGCGGGAAAAGACATACGCGGTGCTGGATATCGGATACAACACCGTTGACGTTCTTGCCGTTAGTGAGGGCAACGCAGACCCACAAACCTCGGATATGACCCGGGGCGCCGGTGTCTGCAGGATATGCAGAGATCTTAAAAAAGAGCTCAAGGCAAAAGACATCGAGCTTTCCGACCAACTGGTTAAAAAAGCCCTTATCGAAAAAAAGGTGTTCTTTTGCGGCGAGATCATAAGACTGGAAGAAATTATCGAGGAGCTTGCAGCCGATTATGCTGAAAGTCTTTTTAATGACCTTACGGCTGATTTAGGGGAATTTCTTTCAAAGACCGAAAAGCTCATCATTGCAGGCGGCGGCGCCTATTACGTGAAAGACTATTTTGTGGAAAAATATAAAAGCAGGTTTGTACATGTGCCCGGAAAGGCGGAGTTCAGTAACGCAAGAGGATGTATGAAATTTTTGGAGATCGAATAAAAAAAATATCAAAAAGGGCGGTCCATGGAAACACAACCTATCAGGATTCCTGTCATAGAATCGAAAACCTATCGCTTAAGTTTCAGCAATGCATCCGTGAAGGATACGCTGGATTCTCTGTCCCCCAAGTTTCGATCATATTTTGTGGAAATGGTCGTAGGGCAATGGATTGAGAATAACCCGGGTGAATCAATAAAACAGCTAAAGATCACCATGCCGGACACAAAGACCAAAAGATACCGCCTTAAATTCAATAACGTGGCGGTAAGAAGCATGATCGATTCTCTGTCGCCTAAATTTCGATCGTACTTTGCGGAAATGGTTATCGATAAGTGGCTGGAAAACAGCCCGGAGACACTGCTGCCCAAGCTGCTGAAAATGCAGGCGACAAAAAGGAACAAAAACCTGGTTGACCGCAAAAAAGGAACAGACAGCGAATCGTCATCGTATCATGGCGGCCATTTTACCAATACACTAAAACAAACCACATCAAACCCTGCAAACCGTATCAAAGATAAACTGATGGGAGGATTTAAAGCATGAAAAGATTGCCATATATCTTATTACTTATTGCCTATGTGTTGGTGATGTCAGCAACACATATTCATGCGGAATTCAATTCCAAAGCGCCCTGCAAAGACATCGATCTCGCCTGGCTGAACCGTCATGCGACCATACCGAATGCCCGGATCGTGTCCAGACAGGCCCTGGATGGGTTGTGCGAGGTCATATTAAAAATCGGGAAAGATTATGTCCCGGTTTATGCAGGGAAAACCTTTATGATAACCGGCGAGATGTTCAAAGGGAAAAAAGCGGTAACAGGGCCGAAAATCAAAGCGTTTAAAAAGGCAGACATTCGAAAAAACATTCAAAAGCTGGATCGCGCAGCGGCATTCGAGTACAACCCCCCGGTCTCCAAAAACCGAACAATTTACATGATTACGGATCCCCTGTGCGGCTACTGCAGTTATGCGGCGGAACATATCAAAGAAATCGCCGACAAATACGGGGCAACCGTAAAGGCGGTTCTTTATCCGATCCACGGCGATCAGGCAAAAGGCGAGGGCAAAGCGTATGACAAGTCCATGGAGACCATATGCCAAAAGTTCGACCTGGACCAATACGCTGCGTCTGACTGGAAGAACGCTCCAGTCTCCGAAAAATACTGGTGCCAAAAAGGCAAGGATCTTTTAGCCGCATCAGCAGATGTAATAGCAAGGCTTAATATCGAAGGCGTGCCGGTTTTTATTTTGGACACCGGTGCAAAGATAACCGGCGCCGACATGCCGGCTTTGGAAAGAGAACTGGAAAAAGCAGCTAAAGAACACACGTAACGAAAATAATAAAAATGAAACGAGCAATTTTTTCAAGCACCATGATGGGAGCGCTTTTCCTGCTTTGTTCTCCCTGTCTATCCATGGACTATTATTTCAAAGAAGCTGCTGAATATTATGAACTGTCGCCGGTGCTGCTAAGCGCCATTGCAAAAACAGAAAGCAATTACAATTTTCATGCGATCAACAAAAATCCAAACGGCACCTACGATATTTGTCATATGCAGATCAATTCATCGTGGAAAAGAATTCTCAAAGACAATTGGCTTTACGTCGCAAAGAGCCCTTATTACTGTACCATGTTCGGCGCATGGGTGCTGCGGATGTGTATAGAACGGTATGGTTACGGCTGGAATGCGGTGGCCTGCTACAATACAGGCTCGTCTCCTGAAGATGCGCCGAACCAGGAGTTAAAAGACATAGGGATGTCATACATCATAAAGGTCCAGAAAGCCCTGGCAGATATCGACAGACACAGACCATGAAAAAACAGGATTATTCAAGTTCTTCGAGAAGCGGTGATGTTGTTGTGACGAACAATGAGGACATTATGACAGGAAGACCATTTCAGGGCCTCATTAATGCAATATCTCAGATTCAGCAATATTCGGTCATCGAAAAAGGCGGCCAGGATATCCCGGATGATTTTCTGACTATACGCGGAAAGCTGATGTTTTTCAACATCGGATTCGGAAACGGGTTCTTAGAGGGGATGATATTCGCCGTATTGACAGCTTTGATTATACCGATCATGGCTGATCCGGCATTAAGGCAAAAATGCGCCTACTTTTTCCCCTGGATCAACTCGGATATTTTTCTATGGCTGGTAAATTGTATTCCGATCATTGTAATGGCTGCGATCTGTTCATACTTAAGCAAGTACAGGATCGGCATTATCACCAAAAAAGCCGTGGATTCCCTTTTGATCGGAAGACTCATATCGATGATCATAAAAGGGACCATCATATGTACGATCCTGATCGTTTTGGGAACCCATATCACACCGGAATCCGCATGGAACTTTGCGTACTGGACAGCCCTGAAAAATCATGAAGTCGCTATGAGGATTTATCGCATCACGATGAATGCAAAGCCCCTTTTAATCAGCTCGGCCTGGGAGATATTAGGCGTTTTCTTTATAGCCACCGTCACACCGTTTTTGACCGTATGGGCGGTATCCTTATACCGAAAAATAAAGGAAACCAGGGCAAAAGCTTTTTGGGAAGGATAGGAATTAAGAATGCTCGGAAAGAAAAAGGATTCGATATTGATCGGAAAGGGTTACAAAATCGATGACCGGGATCGCAAATTAAAAAACATCTGGCTCAAAGATCAAGACAGAAAGGCGCATCTCTTTTGTTTCGGATCAACCCGGATCGGCAAAACAAAGCTGATCATCAACATGATCAGGCAGGACATCCAAAAAGGCCACAGCGTGGTAATTATTGACCCCAAGGGGGACCATGATCTTCTATCCAGTATCATCATGTCCGCCTTTAACGAAAAAAGAGAAGACGAGCTGATTCTGATTACCCCCATTTACCCCGAATTTTCAGCCAGGATAGACCCTCTCAGCTATTATTACATGAGCGAAGAAGTGGTCAGCCATGTTGTCAGCGGCATCCGTGCGCGTGAGGAATTTTTTGTCAACATCGCGTA
>CAZDAB010000004.1:20842-22975 GCA_964502855.1 uncultured Desulfobacteraceae bacterium
GTAAATGATCCGAAAACTGCCGAATACATCGCCGATTATTCCGGAAGAACCCAAGTGTTTTCACCGCTTCTTCACCTCGGCGGCGGCATCACTGCCCGTGAAGTCGAAGAACCGACCATCCTGCCTGAGGATGTCATGGGCCTCTCTCCCAGAGACTTTTTCATGTTTTCATTTGAAGGGGGTTTTAAAGGTCGTACCCCGATTGTTCATCCGCCCGGAATTACCATTGAATTTCCACGGCTAAGTATTGAAAAGAATTGATGTCAAAAATGAGGGTGCATTTTCAACATGCTGTCTTTTCCAACACTTTTTAAAATATGCACCCTGTTTTGTATGTTGTTCATCATTTACGAATTCGCCAATTTGCCGGGCTTTAACAGGGATAAAAAAGCCATTAAAAGGATGGACCGGTTTGTGGAAAAATTAAACAAAGAAAGAAAAAAGGCGAACGAAATTCCTGATAAAGTATCGGCAACAGACTATGAGACGGAAAACGACCGGGATACTTCCCGTAAATGCCCGGTGGATGAAGACGCAAAAGATGTTCAATGGAAAAATAAGGCCATTATGTTGTTTTATTACCGATATGTATCCCCCTATTTAAAGACGCTGGAAAGTTTAAGTTATCTAATTCCCATAAAAAAAATTTTACAAATTCTGGACGATTACGGCAGTTGCCCCTCTGTTCAGGATCATCATGGCACGGACAGGCGGTATTGGAAAAACCGTTATAAAGAACTTTCAAAAATTACCCTTGCCGAACACACCCTCAATGTCGCCGTCGAGCTGGCGGGACAAAAAACAATCCATGGTCCTGAACATGCCGCGTCCATGGGTCGTTTGCTCATCACAGGCCTGGGACATGATCTTGGAAAGATCCCGGAGTATCGGAAAGATAAAACCGAGGATGATCGGGATCACCATTTAAGGTCAAGGGATATACTCGATAAATTGCTGCCCGGAAACTTAAGATCAAGACAAGAGATCCTTAAGGCCGTCCAGGGCCATCATTATTCAAGCGATGATCCGGACGCTTTGACGACCCTGCTTAAAAAAGCGGATCAGGAAGCAAGAAGAAAGGAACTGCAACAAGATTCCATAGACGTTAAACACACCTCGGAAACCGGATCAAACAAAGAAAAATGCCAGAACGATCAAAAGTATACGGAGGGCAAAAATAAATATCGCATCGAAAAGATGGATTTGAAATGGCTGAACGGAAATGAATTGCTGGATCTCATCGACCGGAAAATAAATTTCGTAAACAAGCGTAATCAATATCAGGCATTTTCGTGCAAGGAAACAGGATTGGTGTATGTTCAGCCGGAGGTTATGTTCGATGGCGTGATGAAGTTGGCAATGAAAAATAACCAACACGGATTTGCCGTTTACAGCAGATCCAGGCAGGATAAAAACAATGTGATTTTAAATGTCAAAAAGCTTCTTGAAAAACACATTCATGGAAAAATAGGTCCGACGTTCGTGGGTCAAAAATATCAGATCGTCACCTGGGAAGGAAATAAACTAAATCCGGGGTTTTACCTGCCGATAAAAGTCTCCGCATTTTCGACTTCACCTTCGGACATCGAACGGCGAAAAAACGGTGTCACATATGCCCATAAAATACTTCGATCCATAAAGCATGTCGAGGTGTATGATCGAAAGGATTCCCAACTTTAACACGTAAAACAACAACTGGTGAAAAATGAAAAAAAGCGTTCTGGCGATTATGTTTCTTACAGGCATACTATTGGCGGCTTCCAACGTCTGTGGCGAGATCATGGATTTGGGGACGGTGGGCAGGGTCTATCCTATCGCTGAAAAAGACTGTCTGAATGAAATCAGGGAAAAGGCAAAGAAGTTAGACTGGGAAAAGATAAGAGATGAAAGCATAGAAATGGCGAAAAACTATAAGCCGGAAAACCTTGTTAAACTGCCCAAAGCAACCCAAGACAAAACTTTTTTGGTTGATATGTCGTACACCTTGGGAAACGACATTCCCGACAAAGACGGCAAAATAATTTATCACAAAGGGTATCGATTCAATCCGCTTGAATACATCGATTATTCAAATAGACCCGCTGCTTTTTGAAAGATTTGGTATCGAAAGTGTTCCGGCTTTTGTCTTCCTTC
>CAZDAB010000005.1:0-22581 GCA_964502855.1 uncultured Desulfobacteraceae bacterium
AGGGAGACCGGCCCTACCATCGGAGAGTATTTTCTTTATTGCATATGGAACCGAATGGTTGAAGCGGTCAGTAAAAATCGATTATCGCGATGGTATGGTAGAACAGCGGTTCAGCAAATTTGCCCTGTCGATATCGCTGAACTGACGAGCAAGCGTTACTGGGAGAAGTGGGATCGTGTCAGTGAGAAAGCTCTGCAAACGATAGCACAAACATTTTTTAAACGCATTTGGCAACTTGAGTCTCCAAATGCGGATTGCCTTCTGTTTGACACTACCAACTACTATACCTTTTTGGCGAGCGATACACAATCTGATCTTGCCCGTCGGGGAAAAAGCAAAGACGGTCGGCACCATTTACGACAAATCGGTCTGGGTCTTTTGGTGGCCCGTGATTCAAGACTGCCGCTGTATTATAGCGTATATCCCGGCAACGTGCACGACAGCAAACAATTTGAAGCGATCATGGATGAGATGTTCGGGATCGTATGTGGGCTTCACAAGACCAAAGAACGCTTGACAGTGGTAATCGACAAGGGAATGAACTCTGAGAGCAATTATGCATGGATAGACGACCATGCACGGATTCATTTTGTGACCACATATTCGACCTATTTTGATCAGGAACTTGCCACAACGGCACTTGATCGTTTTGAACCAGTAGACATTACAAAGAACAAGCAGCTAATAGAGGAGGGAAATCCTGAAGGTCAGTTACTTGCCTATCGGACCAAGGGTGAATACTGGGGCAAACAACGAGCTGTGGTAGTGACACACAATCCGGCTACGGCACGTAAGCAAAATTATACATTCCAAAGCAAACTGGATACGATTCGTCAGCAGTTGCTGATGATGCGAAACAAAGTGCGTGAGAAAGCCCCGCACTGGAAAAAACATGAAGCAATATTGGAACGTTATGTGCGGTTATGTGAGCGTCTACATGTGTCATCGGATTTTTACACGATCGGTTTTGAACATACCAAAGACGGTCTATCGATGAGCTTTCGTAAAGATGTCTACAGGATTAACAGAAAACAGGCAATGTTTGGGAAAAATATTATTATCACTGACAACACGGACTGGACGACGCGTGAAATTGTAGAGGCCAGCCTCGACAGGTGGCAAGTGGAAGACCGGTTTCGTCTCAGCAAAAACGATGACTTGGTTGGCACTCGCCCCGTTAGACACTGGACCGACAGTAAAATCCGCTGTCACTTATTTACTTGTGTTGCGGCAATGACCTACTTGCGCAGATTAGAGCTCAAGCTGGCTTCAGCAGGAATAAACCGTACAGCAGAAGATGTGATGGATGATATGCAGCACCTGCACTCGGTGCTAACGTTAAACAAGGGAGCCAAAAAACCGATCAGGCGATTAGAAACCCCCACGAAGACCCAATCCGAAGTCCTATCAGCTCTTGGACATCGCATTGACGACGGTGGGGTCTTACACCCTACATCTACCTAAATCCGCGCCGGATAAGAGCTCGCGGCTCATAAAGGCATTTATCTCTGAAACTCCTGTCTTAACCTCAGAACCCTGAACCTTTCACTTTTTGCTTTTCACCCTTCATACCTGAACCCCTGACAACAAACCTTGCAGTTTGCATTTTATTAAAAAATGTTATACGTTTTTCACTAAAAACTGAGGGAAAACTTCCCAAGCCTTGAAAATTGATATATTAACTCGGATATGTTATGAAAATTTTTGTGTTAAGGCAAATTTTGTAATAATGAAAAATAATTATATAAAAAAGATTACAAATTCTTTATTTGCAATTGCTCCCGATATTTTTTGCAGCCACCCGGTGTTATTTGCTTACCTTTACGGGAGTTATTCCACTGGAAATGTGCATCCCTTCAGCGATCTCGATATTGCTGTGTATATTACCGATGTATCGGATATAAAATATTTAGAACTCGAATTATCTTTATCGTTGGAAATCGACGAAAAAATTGGAAGTGGAGTACGCACAGAGGTAAGGATTATAAACAACCTGCCCCTTGTAATCCTAGGAAATATTATGACGGAAGGCAGTTTAATCTATTCAAGAAACGAAAATGTTCGGGTCGATTTTGAGACTTCGGTTCGAAAAGCATATTTTGACTTTTTGCCTGTTATTATAGCATATCGAAATACATATATAAACAGTGTTGTCTGTTGAGAGAAAACCTCCGGGAGAACATATGGTTTCTTTTGAAAAAATTATATATAAGTTTCAACAGTTAGATGAATATTTAGGCCTTTTACAAATAATTTCCGGGACACCTGAAGAACAGTTTTCGAAAGATAAAATATTGATAGGAAGTGCAAAATATTATCTTCAGATCAGCATCGAGTGCTGCCTGGATGTTGCAAATCATATCATTGCTTCTGAAAAGTTTCGAGCACCCAGGGATTATGCTGATTCGTTCATGGTTATTCAAGAACAAGGAATTATCCCTTCCGAACTCGGAGATCAATTACGCCAAATGGCAAAGTTCAGGAACCGGCTGGTCCATCTATACGGCGAGATAGATAATATTCACGTTTATAACTATCTACGTTATGATATAAAAGACACAGAAGAATTTAAGTCGATAATAATTAATCGATACAAACCTTGATCCTGCCCCCCGAATCTTTGAACCCTGAACTCCTGATCCGAAAACCTCTGAACCCGGAATCCAGAACGCAGAACCCCTGAACATACAACCTATCAACATTTGAACCATGAACGGTGAACCCCTGAACCTTTAAACCATGGTTATTGCCAAGCTTCTGAGCATTGCTATTTTCTAAAAGCTATGATATTTTATGGAACAAAACAAAATCCTTAGTGATTCAATATAGTTTTGAAAAGATTATCCAACAATATAATCCGTTTAAAACCATTTTATGTTGATGTGCAAGTTTACAGGAGAAATTATGAAAAAACAAAGAAACCAATATATTTCATCTTTAGATGCTCTGGTGGCTGTCTTAAAACGTCTAAGCATTTTTGAAGATCGATATCACTTGGAATCAGAAGAGTTCTTCGATAAATTTAGGAAAGGACTGTTGGAAGATTCTGCAGATTTCGTTGAGTGGGCGAATGATTATCAACATTACGTCGCAATAAGATTTGAAATTGAAAGTCAAATTCGAAATGTTGCATGAAATACTATCTTTGTATCTTGAAAGCATAGAAGCTTCAATCAGAAATTTAAAAGACGCTTATATCGAGCGTTATGAAGAAGAAATTCTTTCTTCCAATCGTATAAATTTAAGAATTCGTATTCGTTTTAAAACCGGGTATCTATTCGAGTTAAATGAAGCGGCTATTGTGGTTGCCGGTCAATTTAAACGACTCAACTATCGTTATCATTTTCAAGACAGCCAAAATAATCTGGTCTTTCGATATGACAACACACCTCATTTCCCGAATCTCGAAAATTTTCCCCATCATAAACATTTAAGCAACACTGTCATCTCTTCTGAAGAACCTTCCGCAATAATGTCAATTGAGGAGGCAAAAAGGTTGGCAGAATAAGCTCCCCACAACCCATAACCTTGAACCCTGAACCCTTGTCCGCCTATCTTTGTGGCGGATTGAACTCTTTAACCCCTCAACCCTGAACCCTTCACCCCTTAATACTAAAGTATTACACTCTGCCAAAACCATACTACTTTCTTCTTACACTTTCCATAATCATTTTTCATACTAATTTCTGATCCAATTTCATACTTTCAGCGTATTGATTTTCTTGACATAGCAGAATATAAAATAATTATAGATTTCTCAATTGAATCTTAACCCGAACCCGACTCTTGAATCTGACACCTGACACCCGAAATCTAAACCCCTGAATCTTGCACTCTTGAACATAGGAACCTTTGAACCCAAAGAAAGGTTTTAACCATGAAAGAGCGGCGGCTGTATGAAAGATTCCCACTCACCATTCCCGCCAGGGTGGAAATGATAACTTCAAGTCGAAAACAAATATTTGATCTTGAAACCCGGGATATATCTGCAAGCGGCGCTTTTATAAATACTGCGGAGCAATTTCCCGAAGGAACACGGTTTAAACTAAACCTGACGGTTGCAAGCGAGAAAATTAAAGAACTGACCGGCGCCAAGAGCTTGATAGAGAGCGAAGGAAAGGTGGTACGATCCACCCCCACTGGTGTGGCTATTCAATTTGATAGAAATTGCCGCATTATGAGTTTAAGGGGCTTATGAAGCAAGGCTATCCAGGAAGCAACATAAAACGTGCGCGAGGAAACTGGAGATGGAAAATAAAAAGTGTATCGATAGATTTGGAATAAAGTGAAAATCTAAAGGAAATAAAATTATAATCCATCAGGTCAAAGAGTATTGCAGAAGTAAAGATAGAGCCTGCAATGATTCCCTGATGAAATCAGAAAGGGGGACAAAATGAATAAGCTCAAAAATAAATACTCAGCAGTCGAAAGACTCAAGACAACATCGGTGAAATCACTGGGAATTATCGTCGTGAGTCTTGTCTTAATCATGGGGCTGACCGCAAATGCTGCCGTTCAATCAACTCCTAAAAAGATTGACAAGCGGACTATTATGCAAAAGGCTTTAAAGCTTCAGATGCCATTTATCGCAAACGAAGGTCAGGCTGACAAAGAGGTGGGCTTTTATGCCAAGACCTTTGGAGGGACCATTTATGTTACCAAAAAAGGAGAGATGGTCTATTCATTTAGCCAGGTTGAGCCAAAGGAAAAGGCAACTAACAGAAATTCAATGCCCAAAACCATCAAAAGCATGGCTCTGAAAGAAACTCTGGTGGGAGCATCTGTTACAAAACCTCAAGGCAATGATCTGGCAAAAACAAAGGTCAACTATTTTATCGGCAATGACGAAAACAAATGGAAAAGCAATATATCCGCCTACGATTCGGTCAGCCTCGGGCAGGTTTATAAGGGAATAGACCTTTCATTGAAAGCATACGGGAAGACCGCAGAAAAAGTTTTTACTGTTCAGCCGGGCGCCGACCCTAAGACCATTAAGCTAAAGATAGAAGGCGTTAAATCCCTCAAGATAAACAAACAAGGGGAACTTGAAATGAAGACTGGGTTGGGAGTGATGCGATTTAGTAAGCCCCTGGCCTACCAAGAAAAATATGGAAAACGAAAAAATGTTCGGATAGCCTATCATCTGGATAAGGATACATACGGATTTAGAACGGGTGATTATGATCGTTCGGCTTCTCTTGTAATTGATCCCGTCCCCATCTACTCCACCTATCTGGGCGGAAGCACCGCATCACCACCAGCACTTTCTCCCGACGATTCTGGCAATGCCATCGCCGTGGACAGAGCCGGTAACGCATACGTGACCGGGCTAACCGACTCCACCGACTTTCCCACAAGCATAGGGGCCTATGATACATCGAAGGACGTCAATACTGACGTCTTCATAACAAAGCTCAGTGCCGACGGCTCTACACTCCTTTATTCCACCTTTCTGGGCGGCGGCCATGTAGATATTGGCTACGGTATTGCCGTGGACTTCTCCGGGAACGCCCACGTGACCGGAGAAACACGGTCTGCCTTTTTCCCCACGCCAAATGGCTATCAAACATCTCCTTCCGGGCAGAGTGATGCCTTTTTTGCGAAGCTCAGTGCCGACGGCGGGACGCTCCTCTATTCCACTTATCTGGGCGGCAGCGTTTTTGACCTTGCTTACAGCATTGCTGTGGACTCTTCTGGTAACGCATATGTGACCGGAGAAACTGGGAATCCCGGAGCCACTCCTTTTCCCGTTACCCCAGGGGCCTATGATACATCGCATAATTTTGGATATAGTGACGCCTTCGTAGCGAAGTTTAACCCTAATCTATCAGGGGCTGCCTCGCTCCTTTACTCCACCTTTTTGGGTGGTAATGGAGCCGGTTCGGAAGCTGGCAAAGGTATCGCCGTGGACTCCTCTGGGAACGTCTATGTCACCGGGAATACTTGCTCCAACGACTTTCCCTGGACCACAGGGGCCTATGACACCTCCTTCAACGACGGCGGTCAAGATGCCTTTGTGACGATACTCAACCCCGCAGGCTCCGGCACAAGCGATCTAATCTACTCCACCTTCTTAGGCGGCAGCACTTTTATTGACTCTGGCACGGGAGTTGCTCTGGACTCCTCCGGGAACGTCTATGTCACCGGGGATACTGGCTCCAACGACTTTCCCTGGACCACAGGGGCCTATGACACCTCCCTCAACGGCGGTGCTGATGCCTTTGTGGTGATACTCAACCCTGCAGGCTCCGGCACAAGCGATCTAATCTACTCCACCTTCTTAGGCGGCGGCACTGATGACTGGGGCACGGCAATTGCTCTGGACTCCTCCGGGAACGTCTATGTCACCGGGTATACTGACTCCAGTGCCGATTTTCCCAGAGTAGATGCATTTCAGAGTACATATGGTGGCGGTATCTACGATGCTTTCGTGGCGAAACTCAACCCCGCAGGCTCCGGCACAAGCGACCTAATCTACTCCAGCTTCTTAGGCGGCAGCACTGATGACTATGGCAACGGAGTTGCTCTGGACTCCTTCGAAAACGCCTGTGTCGCTGGGAGTAGCAACTCTACCAACTTTCCCTGGACGCTAGGGGCTTATGACACCACGTACAACGCTGGCTTTGATGCCTTTGTGGCCAAGATTTTACCTGAGACCGATTTGGATGGGGTTCCAGATTTTAATGACAACTGCCGTACTGTTTTCAATCCTGATCAAGCAAATCAGGATGGTGATAACTTTGGCGATGCCTGCGACAATTGCCCATATGTTGCCAACAACTCTCAAGCTGACTCGGACGGAGATGATCTGGGGGATGCCTGTGATAATACGATTAATGAGGCTCTCGGCCTGGTGAGTGTGCCGCCAGGTGGCACTTTCCTTCCTGGAGAGCCGATTTGGGTAACAGCGACATTTACAAATTCGACAGGATCGGACATTTTAACGATCTGCCCCGATTGTTTCAATACCTTTTTCACTGTCACAGATACAACAACTTCCAGCATCTTACCACCACGCTTTAGGATCCGGAAAGCCTACGGGATTCCAGACGATCAATGTAACATCCTGAAGGGGAGCTCATTTAGCGTCACCTGTAACCTAGCTGAAATGTATGATCCTGAAGTCTTGACCTCCGGGTCGGGCGGCAGCTCTATAAATTATACAGTTGAAGCCACCTATGAGAACTATATCCAGGATCCTGATTATAATCCTGTAACTATGGTTTGCGCCGATACCCCATGCTACATTTACTGGACAGGGGCGGTTACTTCTATTTCTCCGCTCACTGTTACCATATCAGGATCTGCAGTTGACGTAGTGGATGCGGACATCAGCTTCAACCCTGACAAGTGGGACGCGGCCTGGGCCACAGGGAACAGCCCACCCATATCGGCTAAGATCAGCAATGTTGAGGGCCATTCGGATTTGACTTCTGTAGACCTTGACACAATCCGGTTGAACGGGGAAGTAGAAATCATCCCTGGGTCAGATGTTATTTTCGATGGTTCGCTCTATGTCCAGTTCGATCGGTCTGAGGCCGTTCAGTCTCTTCAATCAATCGTGCCGGGTGGAATAGCATATGCTACCGTCCAAGGCGGTTTTACCACTGATACTGATGTCTTCTATGGCAAGCGACGTGTTGACATTGTGGGGAATACCGGGACTCTTATTGTGCAGGCGGATTTGCATACAGTGGGCACTGGCTCACACCCGGGTTCCACCAAAACACCTATTGTCGGCATGGAGACCAGGGTCTTTGATAAGAGTTCAGGGAGTTGCGCGGCTGCATACGGTATATCATGGCAGCATTATCAAGAAATCTGGGAAGGCGATGGAATAAACCCGGCCTGCGATCCCGTGGCCACTCAAACAACCGATGGGTGGGGCAAAGCCACATTTGCCCTTGCTCCGGGAAACTACCTTGTCATCGGCCACTACCTGCCGGATGATATATATATCGGAAGGAGCGTGGGTGCTATCACGACCGGTTCTGAGGTGTATAAGTACCTTCAGGTCATTAAAAAGGCTGACAACAAGAAGGTCCCGGGCAAGTATCGCAAGCTCACAGGATCAGATCTTCTGATCATCGAGCCGGAGTATGTGGAGTGGAGTTCGGAAACCGAACTTTATCCCTTTGTCTTCGACAGTGTCGGTGACTGGTCGGTGACCACCTCTGTGGAACCTCCTGAAGGGTTTGTCGCGGATAACGAAAGTCTCTCAGCCAACTTAAATTCAGAGATAGAAGCAATCCAGTTTACCATCACAGATATTGGCAGCAAGTGGGTATCTACGAAGGTAAAGCACAAGATCAAACATAAAAAGAAAGAGGAGAAGATCCAAAGCGAAATAGGGATCAAACTCACCCCTGGCCTGGCCAAGAAAAAAGGCGTGGGTATCTATGGTAAAAAAAATAAAAATAAGGATAAAAAATAGTTGAAAAATCTCAAACCGCAGATTTTTCGCGTTATATGCGTGAAGACAAACGGAGGTAATACCATGAAAAAGAGAAAAAAAATCAATTTTAAAATGGGCCTGGTACTGATAGCTGTGGCCGCCCTGGTTCTGGTCATACTGCCGGTTCAGACGAGGGCACAGGACAGTGATAGCGACGGGTTTGAAGACGCACTGGAAATGACTGGGGTCTCCACTTTGGGACAACAAAATGAATTTCTGCCTTGTGCTGACCCTAATGATCCTATTCAAAGGCCTTACTGCGTGGACCAGTTCTCAAAGGACTTGTTTGTCATTCTATGGGAAGCCACGGGGTCTTTTCTGCCGGAATATCCGCTGGAGGATATTTCCCAGCTCGGGATTGGCGTCCATCAAATCATCCGAGATAAAGAAAACTGTGAGCAATTCGGAAGACAAGTGTGCCCGGAATCTGATCAAAATGCGGTGAGAATCACAGAGGACAACATCACCACTCTGGCAGTTGATGAGATCCTGGGCGAGGCTACCTACGGGACGCCCAACTACCTTGATGACGCTATGGTCTATACCTACCGGGTCTGGGAGTGGATCCATAGTGTGTCTGATGGTAAGGATCAAGTATTGTTAGGTGATTTGCTCACAGATACGGATCCTGTAGACTACACCCAGAATCTTGATGCTCTTATTGACATTTACACCAAGCACATCATCGCCCACGAAGCCGGGCATGCTATGCGATTGGCGCAAGTACCATATAGCAACCGCTTTGACGGGTACCATTACAAGGCGGGGACTGGCGTCCATATGGATCAGCATGTGTTTTATACCAATAAGAAAGGAAAAGTTGTTTGGTATATCCCGACCCAGTACTCTGGGGCAAGCGTGCAAGGATTGCGTTTAAAATAGCTGTTAAATCCATACCTGCCTGGAAAATTGGACTTGCGATTTTCAATCTAAACAGCGGGTAAACTCATACAAAGGAGGATGACACAATGAAAACAACAAAAGGCGTATTTGTCGTTCTGTTTCTGGTAGTAATCATACTGACAGTCGGACAGCCTGCACTGGCGTCCCGTGGTTCCGCAACAACCCAAGGAGATCCGGTTCTTGACATTGATAAAACAGCAGCTGGGACCAGCCTTTACTGCACAATTACTATCTATTACAAAGATGGAATGGGTAGTGGAAACATGGACATATTTCTCAGGATCAGGAAGGGCAACACACTGTATGCTTTTTCCGGCACCAAGGCGTATACGAATTATTTCGGCGACATATCTCAGCAACAAACGGCTATCGAACAATTTATCATGGAAACGGTGATCCCTTACATTTACTGTTGTGGTGGAGATCCAGAGGTAGGGTGTGATAGCTGTCCAGTAGTTTGTGGCTGCAATCCAGAGGCCGGAATCGGATGTTTTGATAGTTGTCCATCCTTTGATGAAGGCACGTTGGCGTTGAAGTCTTTCGACCAATACGTAGAGAACGAAGAAGGTACCGGGAATCTGGTTTTCACGATTATGGACATAGTCATCAAGGTCATAGATTAAATTGTTGCAAAAGGGAAATCGATCAGTCATGCCTCAATGATTCAAATAAACCATCGAAGGGCAGTAACATTTAAAAAAGAAGAAAGGAATGTATATACTTGGCCGAAAGGATACCGGTTATTCAAAGGAATATGAGAAAAAGCGTTCTTTTGTCGCTATCGGTGTCCTCGGCCCTTTTGATTTCCGCTGCCTATCCCCCGCTTAATTTCGGAATACTTGCGTGGATCGGCCTGGCACCTTTGCTCCTGGCATTACGCCAGAAAGGCTCATTTTCAGCTTCCATGCTTGCTTTGCAGTTTGGGTGCCTTATGGGTATGGGTGCGTTTTACTGGGGCAACAGCATTACTCCGATTAACCTTGCCGATTTCCTAATAATGGTGATGGTCTTCGGGCTGTATTTCCTTCCATTCGGTGCTCTTTACAGCTGGATGAGCAGGCATATTGGGTTCTGGATAATTATCGGTGCTCCTGCTCTCTGGGTGTCCATGGAGTATACACGTTCCAACCTTTTCTTTTTGTCTTTTCCGTGGAATCTGCTGGGCCATTCCCAGTATCGCTATCTGCCGGCCATCCAAATCGCCGATATTACGGGCGTGTATGGGATTTCTTTTTTCATGGTCATGGTTAACCAGCTTTTAAGCCAGGTGTCGGATTTTTTTTCATTGCGAAGGGGGAAATCATCACATCTGGCCGCCGCAAACAGTTGGTGGCTCGCCCAGCTTTTGGCGGTGGTTCTGTCTCTTACAACCGTTTTGTCATATGGATGGTATCGTCTGGACGCGCCGGAAAGCAATAAGCGACTTAGTGTGGCTTTGATCCAGGCAAATGTCCTTACACGAGACAACATGCCCTATGCTGAACAAAAGGAACACCTGGAAGCGTATAAAAGGCTGACTGAAGAAGCCGCCAAGAGAAAACCCGATCTTATTATATGGCCGGCGTCTTCCTTGCCGGAACCCATCAACGCGAGCAGATTGGTCCGTCATACTGTCCGGCGATTGGCTCGTGAAATCGGGTCTTATTTTCTGGTGGGCGGTTCCGGATATGAAAAGCTAAAACCTCAAAAAGATGGTTACTTACCCTATTCAAATAGCGAATTTTTGATTTCCCCTTCCGGACAGGTTAAGGGACAATACAATAAAATACGGCTGTTGCCGTTTAACGAATACCTGCCCCTCAAGGGAAAAATCACCTGGCCCCGGTGGATCACAACTATAAAGGAAAGCTTTCTGCCGGGTGAAAGTTATACGATTTTTCAGGTTTCGGAAGCCAGATTCGGCAGCCCCATCTGTTGGGAAAACCTGTTTCCCGATCTCTTTCGCCGCTTTGTAGAGAAAGGAGCTAATTTCATGGTCAGTGCAACAAATGAGGGATTTTTCGGTCCTACCGCAGCTCCTAATCAGACTCTGGCCATGAATATTTTCAGGGCTGTGGAAAACAGAGTGGCCGTCGCCCGTAGCGCCACCACCGGCGTTTCGGCATTTATCAATCCCAACGGAGAAATTGTGGAGAGAATTCGGGATAAAAATAATAAGGACCTCTTCGTTGCCGGTTTCCTGGTCAGGGATATACCGCTGTCCAATAAAAAAACCTTTTACACAGTTCATGGTGACATTTTCGCTTATTGTGTCATTGGTTTGACGGTCTTTTTCATTATAATAACCCTTTGGCTGGAAAAATTGAGTAGATATACATCAAGAATCTGTGATGAGCGCCATTAAGCCAACCTCATACCTACCTTCACATTGGGCGTATTTCTGCATTGCCGCATCGGTTATCCTCGTTTTTTATTCTTTCTACGGATTCAACATCATAAGGTGGCGGAACAGCCCTGATTTCGGTTGGCGAACCATGTACAATTCCGGTCCTAATATCGTAGCCGAGGTCCTGGAGAAAGGCAAAGCCGCCGGGCTTCAGCCCGGCGACACCATTCAGAGCATCAATGGTCAGTCCTATAGGACTTTCGATGAGCTGTATTTTAAAATTCGAAATGACAATCCTGGTTCAGTAAACACTTATACGGTTCTGCGCGATGGAAAAACCTTGGATATCAGCATCATTACCGGCCGCCTCGGTCTAAAGACAGTATTGGGCCGCAGCGGACCAGTATTTATAATCGGCTTCATTTACGTCTTTATTGGCGTACTCATCTTTCTGATGAAACCCCAGGCCGCAGAAAGCCGGCTATTCCTTGTTATGACCTGTTTCTTTGGTTTGGAAATAAGCTACAGTGCTCCCAGCGACCTAATGCGTCCTCTATGGCTCTATGATGTCCGACTTTTAATTGATGTAATCCTCCCAGCACCTATGATTCATCTTGCTATTCGATTCCCTAAAACGCGCACATTTCTCGTGAAAAATCCCTGGCTTTGGATTGTTCCCTACCTAGTGTCACTTCTTCTGTTTGTTCTTTATATGAAAACTACAACGGCCTATTGGGACTCCTCACCAGTTCTGAATCTGATCAATGACTGTTATCTTATGCTGGGTGTCTTGGTTTTTCTGGTCTCTACAATCTGGAACAGATTAAAGGACACCTCTGTCATCGTCCGGCTCCAGTCCCAAGTCATATTGTTGGGAATCTTCCTTGGTTTTTTCGTACCAACCAGCGATCTTCTCCTACGTAGCTTATGGAAGTTCTATCTCTTTCCTGATCCTGCCATAGGTTTCGCAGTATTTTTAACTTTTTTTCCTCTTTCCATCGGCTACACCATCGTCAAACACGACCTCTTTGATATTGATGCCATTATCAAGCGTACATATGGTTACTTTCTCACAACTGGAGCTATTGCAGGGACGTATGTTCTTTTCGTGTTTCTCACCAACCTGGCTTTCGGCAGGCTCGAGTTCACCAAGTCTCCCATGTTCCCGCTTATTTTCATCCTGGCAGTGGTGTTCTTTTTTAATCCAGTTCGAAATCGCGTACAGAAGTTTATTGACCGGGTTTTCTACCGACTTGAATACGACTACCAGGAGACCGTCCAGCGGATTAGCGAGACCATGCGGTCTCTGTTGAAACTGGATGAAATCGGACAAAGTATCATGCAGACTGCACTTGGTGCCATGTTCATCGACTCGGGTTGTGTCATGCTCTTTGACCATGAGAAACAAACGTATGAGTGTCTTACTATGGCTGGGGAAAGAGAAATAGGCCTTAGTGTAACAGAATCGACAGGAATCTTGCCAGTGGAAAAAAAGCCAAATCGTAACCAGTCAAAACAAGAAAAACCAGTTGTTTTAGACTCTAAAGAAGTTGAACCTGGAATTATGGTGGAAGGAGAACTTAGCCATAGAGGCAAAAGTGAAAAAGACTCAAGGCTTGCAAAATTGAAACTAATGGCCGATGAACCGTTCATTCAAAAGATATCAGAAAGAAAGAAAGAGGTGACCATATATGATATTCAGATTGATCCGTTCTTTGAAAACGAGAGAGAGTCCTGTGAGAAGGTGTTTAACCAGTTAGAAGCAACCCTGATTGTGCCCTTAATCTACGAGGATCGGCTGACCGGGTTGATATCGCTGGGCCAAAAAAAATCAGGAAAGTTTTACCGTCCAGAGGATGTCAATTTACTCAATACTTTGGCAAACCAGGGTGCTGTGGCTATTGAAAATTCCCTGATGATCGAGGATGTGATTGAAAAAGAACGCATGGAAGAAGAGCTCTCCATTGCCCGGGACCTCCAGACCAGCATGCTTCCGGCTGAATGTCCGGCAATCGAGGGATTTGAGATCGCAGCCTATTCCGTCTCAGCAAGGGAGGTGGGAGGTGATTTTTATGATTTTATAGAGATGGGAGAAAACAGAGTCGGTATAGTTATCGGAGATGTGACCGGCAAAAGTGTTTCCGGGGCACTGGTCATGTCTGCATCCAGGAGTGTGTTCCGCATGCTTTCGGAAGAACAAATGGACGTCGGAGAAATCATGATCCGGGCCAACCGAAGGACCAAGAAAGACATCAAATCCGGCATGTTCGTGGCATTGCTTTATGCGGTGTTGAATGCAAAAGACAAAACCCTGAGTCTGTGCAGTGCCGGCCAGACGCAGCCCATCTATTTTTCTTCGGAAACAGGCCAGGCAAGTCTTATAGAGACAGTGGGAGATACATTTCCCCTGGGGATACTGGAAGACGTTGATTATGAGGAAACCCGACTGAAGCTGGCTAAGGGAGATATGGTGATTTTCTACACTGATGGCATCGTAGAAGCCATGAATAAACATGAGGAAATTTTCGGATTCGAACGCTTGATAGAAATTGTTCAAGAGGCAAGTTCATTGACCGCAGATTCGATTATGAAGCAGATAATATACAGCGCCGATGAATTCGCCGGGGAGGCAGCACAGCACGATGACCTGACTGTCGTTGCGCTCAAAGTTGAAAAATAAAACCCATTATCGTTCTGACTAAAATCATCATATAAATCCAATTTTAGTGAGGTACAAGCCATGAGAAAAGGAATTGTGTCTATACATCTGTGTATTTATTTTCTTATAGTTACAGGAATAACAGCCCTTTCTTATGCAGATAGTGCCGAGGTTTTACCAAAAGGGGTGTCCAAGTTAACTGCTTTAACGAGCCTATATTTTCCCATAGACGAGAGATTTGATCCTGATGGCAATACTGAGGATATTGCCGCAGACTTTAATACCAGGCTGGGTGGCAATGTATTTCCTGCTTTGAGCCTGGTGGAAGAAGCATTTGGGCTTCCAGTCGGATCTGCAAATATCGGTGACAGCGTTATTGATTTTGAATATAAATTTACTGATTTTAAAATTACCTATCAGTATGGCTTGACCGATAGGCTAACCGTCGGAATAAAAATTCCCTATTATTGGAATAAAACTGATGTTGATGCCAGAATTGACCCTACAAATGCCAATATAGGGACAAATCCCTTTTTAGGAACACCCGGGGACCCGTTTGGTGGAGCACCTCTCATCCCGATCGCTTTGGGGGGTGTTCCATTGACGACTGATCAAGTTCAGGACTTGCTCGTTCAGCAGTATGGTTATAAACGCATTGAATCCTGGTCTGATAGCGGGCTTTCAGATATCGAAGTGGGCTTCAGATACCAGTATCTGAAAACAGATAACTGGCGACTGGCATTTACAGGAGGTGTTCGATTACCCACCGGAGATGAAGACGACCCTGATAATTTGATTGATACTGAATTTGGCGAGGGTGCCTACGCCCTTCTCTTTCGCTTGAATAACGACTATGTCGGCATTAAAAACTTAGTGCTAAATGCCACTTTACGATATGATCTTAAACTTCCCGATAAAGAAACCTTAAGAGTTCTATATGATGCCAATATGCCAATCTCTCCGAATAAAGAAAAAGTGGACAGGGATCTTGGAGATTTGATCGAAATAGAGGCATCAGGAACATATGACTTTTCAGAAAGGTTTAGCCTCTCATTGCTTTACCGTTATGGATATCGTCTCAAGGATGATATTTCGGGGGATATGGGATTTGTGTACTCAGCACTTGAGGACGAGACCGACTCAACTTCGCATACTTTTATAGGTGGCATATGCTATTCCACTATTCCAATGTTCAAAGCCAAAAAATTCCCTTTACCCCTTAAAGCGTCAATTGAATATGAGAATGTTTTTGCTGGATCGAATAATTTTCTCAAACAGCAACTTTTTACTATCAGTATAGATATTTTCTTTTAAAAATAAATTCGGAATAGGAAGGTTAACAAATCAGGGCTTAGACTTGAATCAGTTGCTTTTTCTCATTAATTGTGCTAGGATAATTTGAAGTATCGAAAGTTCTAAAATCTATTGAAAAGAATAGTATGTTGAGGCTTAAATATTTATTACAGCAGATTCCGCTCGTTCTCATATGAAATAAGGAGACCCTGTAACGTGAAACCTAAAAACAGAAAATTTGTCAGAATGCTGGATGAACATACTATTGAGGTCAACCTTCCCAACAAGCTTGGCTATGAGCGGATTGCCATGTCATGTTCGGCAACTTTTGCCAAAATCGTGGGCTTCTTACCGGAACGCGTAGAAGATTTAAAAACCGCCGTATCCGAGGCCTGTCTCAATGCCATGGAACACGGCAACCTGAATCACCCGGAAAAAAGAGTGCTCGTCACCATGAATTACAAAAATCATGTCTTCAGCGTTTCCGTGATGGACCAAGGTGAAGGCATGGGTGAGACTCCTGAAATACCTAAGATTCCGGATATACAGAAGAAAATTGAAAAGCTGGAACCTCACAGAGGACTGGGTATGTTTTTAATAGAACAACTGGTGGATCAATTGGAATATAATAAGATGACTGAAAACGGGCATATGGTAAGGATGGTATTGCGGTTAACGGGTTGACGGTTCGGGAGGCAGGTTTCAGGTGTCAGGTTTTAGAAGTTCTGGGATCCGGGGTTTAGGAAACTTTGAAAATAATTGATATTTAAAAATCTTAATAATCTGTGTTTATCTGTGTCCAATAATGAGAAAAGGCAGGTCGATTATGAATTCAGAAATTGAAATCAATCTTGAACAACAAGGCGATATTACCATATTTGACGTACAGGGGGATGTGACTGCCTTTTCCGAGCCCTTTTTCACCAAAACTTACCAGAATGCAAACGACCAGGGAACAAGCAAGATTTTGTTGAAATTTGCTGAAAATGCTTACATCAACAGCGGCGGTATTGCTGTGCTCATCCAACTTCTGGCTCAAACCAAACGAAACAACCAGCAGATCTGCATCACTGGACTTTCAAATCATTTCAAAAAAATATTCAACATGGTGGGCATCACAAAATTCGCCAAAATATACAATACAGTGGATGAAGCCTTAAACGATATGGCTATGTAACTAATTTTGCCAAAGCACAATTATAGAGAAGCCATGGACCAGGTGTCAGTGTTCAGGTTTTTCAGGAACCTTCGAACCCATCCAGGAGAATCTCCATGCAGTTATTGTCTTCATGCTACCTTTTTAAAGGACTTTCCGAGTCACAATTTCAGCGCCTATCAGAAATCACCCAAGAGGTGTGGCTTCAAAAAGGACAGTTCCTCATGCACGAAGGGAAAAAGGCTGAAGAACTGTTTGTGCTGAAACAAGGAGCGGTTGAATTGCTGACAAGGGTGAATGACGATTTGGTCAACGAGAATTTTGAGCTTCACCTCGCCATTCTGAGAAATCCTGGAGATTGCACCGGAACATCGTCTCTGCTTGAACCCTATATATACAGTCTCTCGGCACGATGCTTTGAAGACAGCGAATTACGGGTCATTAAACACACAGACCTTAAACATCTCATGCTGGCGGACCACGAGTTGGGCTGTACCCTGATGAAGAATCTGGCACAGCATCTTCTCGATCGACTCAAAGAAACCCGGCAGGAATTGAAAATCCATTTTAAAACGCTGTTTAAATCAAGCCACCATTAACTAAAGATCCGATCATAGATGGGCCGGCATTGGTTCCGCTCCACAGAGGATCAGTATAAATTTTATCTCAAATAGATGAGGGGTTGGGGAGTTTTTTTTAATTCAACCGCTCCATGAATAATCAGCAACTGCATCGTACAAACTCATACATAAGGGCTCGTAACGAAAGAACAGTATTTAAATAGTAAAATAAATGGGTTAGGTGGATCAAATTTTTTATCTTTTAAGTACGAATTCGAAAAAGGCGCTGTTCTTTCGCAACGATCCCTAATGCATTCAAACAGTGTACGATTTCGTTGCTGATAATTCATTCCGCTTCATTTAAGGGTTTTAAGGAAAAACTCCCCGACCCCTCAAATAGATGGAATGTTGGAATAATGCAATAATGGAGTGTTGGATGGAAAAACCGAATTCTGTCGGATTTGATTCAAGACGGAATTCATAATGAACGAAACCTATGAACCCTGACACCTGACACCTGCATTTTGAACCCTGACACCTGAATCTTGAACCCAGAAACTTTGAACCCTTCAACCCCCAAAGGTATAAAATGGACCTTGAGAAAGAATTAGAACAACTTAGAAATTCTCTCCAGCAGGCAGAACGCATCCAAACCGAACTGGATCGGCGCGTCTATTATCTAAAGACCCTTTATGACGTGAGTAAAGACATATTCGGCAGTGTTGAGTATGAGTCTATCCTGAAAAATTTCCTGTTGATGACCATGGGCAATTTTGGCCTGGCCGAAGGGTTTATCCTCACGGTGGATGTCCCCTCCGGAGAAATAAACGGATTTGTATCCGTAGGATTTGGGGCTCACGATATCTCTTTATTGCGAACCGGCGGTAGTCAAATCCTGCTTTCCCCGGATCTGGTAACGTCTATGCAAAAACAAGCGGACCTCAAAACCTGCGGTCTTCTTCCTCCGGTAATGATCTGTGCGTTCCCGTTTATCTTAGATACGTACTGCACCGGGATTATGGGGCTGGGCGCCAAACTTGTGGGAGACCCGTACAACAGGGATGATGAAGAACTGCTGGATACCCTTGTCAACAACTTGGTGGTTGCCCTGAAAAACGCAAGATCTTTTGAGGAAATAAATAACCTCAACCGGGAGCTTCAAGAGAAAAACGTTCAGCTCGAAACCGCTCTCACAGAACTGAAGGCCTCCATGAGAAAAGTTGAAATTCTTGAAAGCGTGAAAGAAAACCTGAGTAAATTCGTTCCGGTCACGGTTTCCAGGATGATCGAAAAATCTCCTGCAAATGCAATTCCGGAAAGCAAACAACAAGATCTCTCTGTCCTGTTCCTGGATATCGAAGGGTACACCAAATTATGTGAAAAACTCGGCAGCAGCCAAATAAATGAAGTCATCGAAAAGCATTTCAGTGTGTTCATGGATGCCATTTACGCCAACAACGGCGATGTCAACGAAACCGTCGGGGACGGCCTGATGGTTCTTTTCCTTAATGAAGACAAACGGGTCAGCGCCTTAGAAGCCGTGAATACCGCCCTTTCCATCCGGGAACAAACAACCGGGATCTGGGAAAAGTGTTCGGCACTTTACCGGCCGTTAAATATAAACATGGGGATAAATTCGGGTGAGGCCCTGGTAGGGGCCGCCAAGTTCGAAACCTATTCGGGTTCGCGTTGGACCTACACGGCCAGGGGCAGGCTCACCAATGTGGCGGCCAGAATCGGTTCTTTGGCATCCGGGGGAAGTATATATCTTACCAAGGCCACGGCAGATATAATTAAGGATCATTTTTCACCGGTTCCCAAGGGTAAATTTAAGCTAAAGAATGTTTCGGAAGAGGTTGAGATATTTGAACTTTGAACATATTTTCAGACAGAATCAACAGGATTTAATAGATTTCGTTTTTATTTTATCAGCTTCCAAATGAAGCTGATAAAACACAATCCGCCACTGGCGGAAAGCGATTAGGAATTCATTTGCACCTACTCGGATTAAATATAAACTCTCACCTACGTTTCAGCAAATGATATGCTTTCGCTCAAACAGGAATTAAGCTTTTTGCCTTTCTTCAGGAAAGGCAAAAAATATCCTGATAATCCTGTCTAAAATGAAAAAATTCAATTACTCGAAATAAGAGGAGAGTCCAATGCAAGAAGATATAAATTTAAGTCTGCTAAAGATGATTTCAACCAACGGCACAGAAGAGCAGTGCGATAACATAACCAACTGGCTTAAACAACAGTATCCGTTAGATGGAATTGGATTTTTTCTCAAGGATACCGAATCCACCCAGGCTCATTTTTTCACGGAAACGGTTCCAAAGGTTGTTGTTCACAATCTGGAGGATATACTTCTTAAAATCAACCAAACAGAAGAAACCCAAACGGATGTTCTGTTTTTTGCACAAAAAGAAGAAAAATTTATTACTTTTAGGCCTGGGGAGCATTCCGGCTCTCTGAAACCCATGGGACTTACCATCCCTTTAGGAGTGCTGGGCCGCTCTGTCGGAACTCTGGCCCTGGTTGCAGATCCGGCAACCATTTGGGATTTTTCAACCCAAACTTCTTCAAAACTCTCTTTTATCCCCATAATATCCGGCCTGCTGGATAATGCCGTGTCCCATGAACTCAAAGACAAGAAAATACGTATGCTCAACCTTTACCAGACTGTAAGCTCCTCCTTGTCTTATATCGGCGATCTGCAAGAGCTACTCACCACAATTATCAGTATTGTGACCTCAGAACTCCTTTGCGAAGAATGCTCGGTTCTATTGTATAATGAGGAAAACAATGAGTTTGAATTTTTCACTGCCGTGGGGCAAACCGGAATGGAACTGATAAAAGAACGTTTTCCGGCAGACAAGGGAATTGCCGGTCGTGCCCTGAGAGAGAAAACCACCCAGGTAGTCAATGATGTTCAAAGTGACCCTGACTTTTACGGTGTTATCGACAAAGAACATGCCTTCAAAACAAAGTCGATTCTTGCGGCGCCTTTAATATCCGGAGATGAAAGCGTTGGAGTTATTAATGCCTTAAATAAAGTCGAAAGTAAATTTTTTGATAAAGAGGATGATCAGATTCTTTCGGCCATCGCGGATGAAGTGGCCATGGCCGTTAAAAATGCAAGACTCTTTGACTATGTGGTTGAAAGTTACTGTAAAATAAGACAAGGCAAGAACAGCTGTAAAGGCTGCAAACGCCCGCTCAAATCGTGGACGCCCTGTGCGAAGTACCTGGGGTTGTGCTAACCCCGTTCAGGGTTCAGAGGTTCTGGGTTCTGGGTTCAGGGGTTCACACCGCAGATTTTAAACGAGAGGAGTTACAGAAATTTTTCATGAGAGATTCAGGAAAGGTTGGAATATTTTTCTATGGTCTCAAAATCCCTGACATTATGAAGGAGCGGCATATGGTTTTCAATGGAAACATTTGAAAAAGGGATAAACTAAAATGAAAGTTGCTTTTTATGGTACAAGGGGGTCAATGCCCGTAGCTCATCCGGATTATCTCAAATTTGGGGGGAACACATCGTGCATCCTCATTACGTTTAGTACGGGCAGGATTACTATTTTGGATGCCGGCACCGGAATTTGGAAGTTAGGGAATGATTTAATAAGAAAATCTCACGAACAATACGATAATATCAATATTATACTATCCCATACCCATTGGGACCATATTCAAGGTTTTCCTTATTTCGAGCCGGCTTATGATCCTCGACGGAACATCACCATATCCATCTGTGGAAAAGAGAGAATGGGGAGAGATCTTGAGAGCCTTTTTGCCACACAAATGCAGAATGAATTTTTTCCTGTTCCCCTGGAAAAGATGGGGGCGAATTTTACTTTCCTGCAACCAGATATAACTACTTATGAGCACCCCAGTGGAATTAGACTTGCAGCTTCCAAGCACAGCCACCGTGGCGATGCCTATGGCTATCGAATTGAGGAAAAAGATAAAATTTTAGTATATTGTACTGATGTCGAGCACAAGGATGGAATAGATCCCAATGTGGTGGCACTTTCCCAAAATGCCGATCTTCTCATTCATGATGCCCAATATACCCCTGAAGAATTGAAGGTAAAGAAAGGTTGGGGTCACAGCAGTTGGGAACAAGCCATAGAGGTGGCCAAACAAGCCGGGGTGAAAAAACTCGCTCTTTTTCATCACGACCCGGAACATAACGATGCCTTTCTATCCAATATGGAAATAGAATGCCGGAAGCATTTTTCAGACGTTTTTATTGCAAGAGAAGGTACAAAAATCATTTTGTAGGTGGATTGATACATTGGTAAAATTTTCGGAAAACGTACAATGTGGTTTGAGTTCAAGAACGACTATATACAAGAAATTTGATCCACCTTTACAGAAAAAAATTAGACATTCTCCATTTGTTTTATTCTTCCATGTAGGTATCAAGGAACTCTTTGGGAGTAACAATATTAACACCCATATAATTTTGAACGTCTAACAGCGCCTTGTCTCCTGATATGATGAATTTACATTTTAAAGCAATCGCACATTCAATGAACTTATCATCACCAGGGTCTTCTTCGACCAAACGCAAATCAGGAGTTTTGTTTGTGAAAATAATATGAAATCCTTGTGCAAAAAGATTTAATAATTCTTCCAACTCGTGTTCATTTTGCAGTCCAACACGTTGAAGCACATTCATATATTCATCCACAATATCTTTGGAAAGGCAAAGAACAATTTGTCCGGATTTCCATAAATGAATGACTTTTCTGGGATTACCACCAAAGAAAGAGGAAACGAAAACATTGGTATCAATGACAACCTTTATCACTTCCGCCCTCTTACCTCCTTAATAATACGTTGAATTTCATCAGGACCCATCCTTTTTGACTTTAGCTTTTTCCCGGTACGATCCCATAAATCATCAATATAAGCGCCTATATCACGAGAGCGGACATAATCCTCAAGTAACTCCCGAACAACCTCACTGGTAGTTTTGCCTTCGGCCTTTGCAAAGCGATTCACCTTATTTTTAAGGTCCGGCTCAATGCGAACGAGTATTTGAGTAGACACGTTTTGCCTCCTTATAATTGTTATACAGTATATACAATATATGCTAAACGGTGTTATGTCAAGTGGTAACCGTTCCGGGTTCAGAGGTTCAAGATTGAGGTGTAAGGTGTCAAAGGTTACCCGTTTTTTTGTGAACTGGTAAAAATTCTTACCGATTTTTTATAGAAT